>DAOMOU010000043.1:0-12720 GCA_035444525.1 Gammaproteobacteria bacterium
GTACTGGCCGGGGCGGTGTCCGGATCGATGGACACGCTTTCCTTCCTGCCTGGCCTGTTTGTAAGTCGTTGATTCCAAAGGAAGCAACGACAGGTCCAAAGGTATTGCCTGGAGCACCCGGAGAACCGGGCCGGCCATTATGCCTGCCGGGGGATTCCCTTGCAAATCATGGGGTTTGGGCGGGACCTTTGCCCCCATGCCTGCTGCCCCTCCCCCGCTTACGGGGGTGAGGGGAACGAGCGGCATCGGCGCCTGTGGCGGCGGCTACTTTTTCTTTGGAGCAATCATCATCACCATCTGCCGGCCTTCCAGGCGCGGGCGCGATTCGATGACGATGTCCTCGCCGAGGTCGGCCTCGATCCGGGCGGCCATCTCGCGGCCGAGTTCCTGATGGCTCATCTCGCGGCCACGGAAGCGGATGTTGACCTTGATCTTGTCGCCTTCCTCGATGAAGCCGCGCATCTTGCGCAGCTTGATCTGGTAGTCGCCCTCGTCGGTCACAGGACGGAACTTCACTTCCTTGATCTCGACCTGCTTGGACTTCTTCTTGGCCTCGTTGGCCTTCTTTTGCGCCTCGAACTTGAACTTGCCGAAGTCCATGACCTTGCAGACCGGCGGGTCCGCATTGGGCTGGATCTCGACCAGGTCGAGGCCTTCATCCTCGGCCATCTGCAGGGCTTCGTCGCGCGACAACACGCCGATCATTTCTCCGTCGGAACCGATCACGCGCACGCGCGGCACGCGGATTTCGTTGTTGCGGCGATTCTGCTTGTCTGGGGTGCTAATACGGGGTCTCCGGAATGGAATAAGCCGGCCGCTGGCAGGGGGTGCCGCCGCCGGGACGTTCGTAGTACGGATTTTTAACGGATTTTGGTCCCGATACAACCGTCAGGCACGTGATTCGCCGGCCAGACGGGCCATGAACGCCTCGACCGGCATGGTCCCGAGGTCCTCGCCCGCCCGGGTCCGGACCGCGACGGCGCCGGACTCCTTCTCCCGGTCGCCCACCACCAGCAGGTACGGGACCCGCTGCAGGGTGTGCTCACGGATCTTGTAGCCGACTTTTTCGTTGCGGAGGTCGGAGATGGTCCTGAATCCCTTCGAATTCAAGGTCTTGGCCACGCCTTCGACGGCATCGGCCTGGGCGTCGGTGATGTTCATCACCACCGCCTGGACCGGCGCCAGCCAGGCCGGCAGGCTGCCGGCGTGGTGCTCGATCAGGATGCCGATGAAGCGCTCCATCGAGCCGACGATGGCCCGGTGCAGCATGACCGGGACCTGCTTCTGGCTGTGTTCGTCGACGTATTCGGCACCCAGGCGGCCAGGCATCATGAAGTCGACCTGCATCGTGCCCAGCTGCCAGGTGCGGCCGATCGCGTCGCGCAGGTGGTACTCGATCTTGGGGCCGTAGAAGGCGCCCTCGCCCGGCAGCTCGGTCCACTCGACCCCGGCCGCGCGCAGCGCGCCGCGCAGGGCGGCCTCGGCCTTGTCCCAGGTGGCGTCGTCGCCCAGCCGCGGCTCCGGGCGCAGGGCCAGCTTGACCTGCACGTCGTCGAAGCCGAAGTCGGCGTAGACCCGCATCGCCTGCGCGTGGAAGGCGGTGACCTCGGCCTCGACCTGGTCCTCGGTGCAGAACACGTGGCCGTCGTCCTGGGTGAAGCCGCGCACGCGCAGGATGCCGTGCAGCGCGCCGGAGGGCTCGTTGCGGTGGCAGCTGCCGAACTCGCCGTAGCGGATCGGCAGGTCGCGGTAGCTGTGCAGGCCCTGGTTGAAGATCTGCACGTGGCCGGGGCAGTTCATCGGCTTCACCGCGTAGGTCCGCTTCTCGGACTCGGTGAAGAACATGTTGTCCTTGTAGTTGTCCCAGTGGCCGGACTTCTTCCACAGCTCGACGTCGAGGATCTGCGGGCAGCGCACTTCGCCGTAGCCGGTGTCGCGGTAGACCTGCCGCATGTACTGCTCGACCACCTGCCACACCGCCCAGCCCTTCGGGTGCCAGAACACCAGGCCCGGCGCCTCCTCCTGCAGGTGGAACAGGTCCTGTTGCTTGCCGATGCGGCGGTGGTCGCGCTTCTCGGCTTCCTCGATGCGCTGGATGTAGGCCTTGAGCTGCTTCTCGTCCGCCCAGGCGGTGCCGTAGATGCGCTGCAGCTGCTCGTTCTTCGAGTCGCCGCGCCAGTACGCGCCGGAGATGCGGGTGAGCTTGAACGCCTTGAGGAACTTCGTGTTCGGCACGTGCGGACCGCGGCACATGTCGACGTATTCCTGGTGGTGGTACAGGCCCATCGCCTCGATCGACGGATCCATGTCCTCGATCAGGCGCAGCTTGTAGGTCTCGCCGCGACGCATGAAGGTGTCGATGACTTCGGCGCGCGGCGTCATCTTCTTGACCACGTCGTAGTCCTGCGCGATCAGATCGCGCATGCGCTGCTCGATCGCGGCCATGTCCTCGGGCGTGAATGGGCGCTCGGACCAGATGTCGTAGTAGAAGCCGTCCTCGATCACCGGCCCGATCACCATCTTCGCGTCCGGGTACAGCTGCTTGACCGCGTGCCCGACCAGGTGCGCGGCGGAGTGGCGGATGATCTCGACGCCCTCGGGGTCCTTCGGGGTGAGGATCTGCAGCGTCGCGTCGCGGTCGATGAGGTCGGAGGCGTCGACCTGGCGGCCGTCGACCTTGCCCGCGACGGTGGCCTTGGCCAGGCCCGGGCCGATGGACTGGGCGACGTCCATCACCGAAACGGGATGGTCGAATTCGCGGCGACTGCCGTCGGGGAGGGTAATCGTGATCATGAGTGTCATGGTTCGTGGTAGGAGCGCCCCATGGGCGCGACGGGAGGCGCGACGCCGGTCGCGCCCATGGGGCGCTCCTACGAAAATCAAAAAGCGCCGCGAGGGCGCCTTTTCGGTGGCCTCGGGCGGGCAGTTCAGCGTATGGCGGTGGTAGTGCTCATGTCACACGCTCGGCCGGCGTTTCCGCGGGCCACCTCGTTGCCGTCGCAATGCGGGGATTCTAGCCGAAAACCGCCCTCGGCGCCCCCGCCGGCCGGGCCGTGGCATGATCCGGGGATGAACATCCGCGGCAAGCCGACCTCGCTGGACATCGCCCACCTGGCCGGGGTGTCGCAGCCGACCGTCTCGCGCGCCCTGCGCGGCAGCCCGATGGTCAACGAGGAGACCCGCAGGCGGATCCTGGCGATCGCCGAGCAGCTCAACTACAAGGTCGACAAGAACGCCTCCAACCTTCGCGCGCAGCAGTCGGGCACCCTGGCGCTGCTGCTGTTCGAGGATCCGACCAGCGACGAGTCGCACATCAACCCGTTCTTCCTGCCGATGCTGGGCTCGATCACGCGTGCCTGCGCGCGCCACGGGCAGGACCTGCTGATCTCGTTCCAGCAGCTGTCCGACGACTGGCACGCCGAGTACGGCGACAGCCACAAGGCCGACGGCCTGGTCCTGCTCGGCTATGGCGACTACCTCGCCTATCAAGGCAAGCTGAAGAAGCTGGTCGACCAGGGCACGCCCTTCGTGCGCTGGGGCGCGGTGATGCCGGACCAGCCCGGGCTGTCGATCGGCTGCGACAACGTCGGCGGCGGCCGGCTGGCGGGCGCGCACCTGGCCGGGCTCGGCCGACGCCACATCGCCTTCCTCGGCGATGCCTCGAACCACTATCCCGAGTTCCTCGACCGCTACCGCGGCTGCGAGGACGCGCTGCAGACGGCGGGCCTGTCGCTCGACCGCGCGCTGCAGGTGGACGCCGAGAGCGCCGAGGATTCCGGCTACGCCGCCGCCATGGTCCTGCTCGAGCGCGGGCTGCCGTTCGACGCGGTGTTCGCCGCCAGCGACCTGATCGCGATCGGCGCGATGCACGCCTTCCGCGAACGCGGCCTGCGCATCCCCGAGGACGTGGCCGTGGTCGGCTTCGACGACATCCCCGCCGCACGCATCGCCACGCCGGCCTTGACCTCGGTGGTGCAGGACACGATCCGCGCCGGCGATCTCCTGGTCGAAGCGCTGCTGCGGCTGATCAACGGCGAAGCCGCGGACGGCACCCGGCTGGCGACGTCGCTGGTGGTGCGCAGGTCGACGGTCGCGCCGTAGGAGCGGCCCATGGCCGCGACCGGCTTCCTCCGTTCGCATCGATCGCTCCGGTCGCGCGCATGGCGCGCTCCTACGAGACCAAGCCGTAGGAGCGGGCCATGCCCGCGACCCGTTGCCCCCGGCGCATCGGAAGCCCGGTCGCGCCCATGGGGCGCTCCTACAGTGCCATCCGGCGCGACAGTTCGGCCTGCAGCGCGGGGGCATCGACCGGCGCGTCGCGCAGCAGCACGCGCACGCCGTGGGCGGGGACTTCGAGGTCGATGCGGTCGTCGATCCGGACTTCACCGCCGCCGAAGGCATCGCGCCAGGTGCCTGGCTGGACGAGAGTGTCGACGGTCACGCGCTGCGCGGTGTCGCCCTTGCTGAGCAGCACCAGCGCGGTCTGCGTCGTGCCGGCGTGCTGGTAGATGCGATAGAAGGCCGCGGTCTTGCCCTCCAGCCGCAGGTTCACCTGCAGTCCGCGCTGCAGCGCCGGCGTATCGCGCCGCAGCGTGGCGATGCGCTGCAGGTTGCGCTGGATCGCGCTGTCCTTCGCGGCGTCGATGCGCTCCTGCCCGAAGTAGTTGCGGTTGCCGGCGTGCTCGGCGCGGCCGCGCATGAAGCCGACCTCGGATCCGTAGTAGACCACCGGGATCCCGCGCGCGGTGAACAGCCAGTTGTGCGCGTCGATGAAGCCCTCGTCGCTGGCGTCCATGCGCGGCATGTCGTGGTTGTCGTAGAACGTGGCGAGGTCGTAGGGGTTGGCGTAGGGGCCGCCTTCCAGGAACAGCGTCGGCGCCAGCCGCTCGAAGCCCGCGCCGGCGTGGCCAAACACTTCGTCCATCGCCTGCTTCATCGGGAAGTCGAGCACGCTGACCTCGCCGTGACCGGGCAGGGTGTGCACCGCGATGTTCTTCGCCTCGTAGTCGAAGGCCTCGCCGAACATGAAGAAGCCCGGATGCTTCGCACGGATGCGCTCGCTGAACTGCTGCCAGAACGCCGGCGGCATCCAGCCGATGGTGTCGATGCGGAAGGCGTCCGCACCCTGGTCGATCCAGTGTTCGTAGGCGCCGACGAGGTACTCCAGCACCTGCGGGTTGGCGGCATCGAAGTCGGCGAGCTGGGCGAGGTTGCCGTCATGGATCGAGCCCTGCTCCGCATCCACCGGCCCGGTGGCGTTGTAGAACGCATGCAGCGGATTGCCAGCCGGATCGAGCTGCGGCGGCGGCAGGTTCTGGTGGTCGGCGAGCAGGCTGCCGTCGCGGTCGAACACCTGCCCGAACTTCGGCTGCGGCGTGGTCATCGTCCAGCCCGGTGAGCCATGGTTGCCGACGATGTCGAGCACCAGCTTCATGTCGCGCCCGTGCATCGCTTTCGCCAGGTCGGAGAACTCCATCCCAGGGCTGGGCAGGTGCTCGTCCACCTCGTAAAAGTTCACGCCCCAGTAGCCGTGGTAGCCGGTCTTGCCGCGGTCGGTCAGGATGCTGCCGCAGCCTGGCGGCTCGCCGCCGGTGAAGGCCTCGTCGGGGTTGTCGACCACCGGCGTGATCCACACCGAGCTGAAACCCATGCCGTGGATGTAGTCGAGGTTGTCGGCGATGCCCTTGAAGTCGCCGCCGAGGTAGCCGATGTTGCCGGCCACGCCGTCACACGGCGCCAGTGGAATGTCGAAGGTGCGGTGCGCACCGCCCTGGTCGCGGTGGTCGTTGCCCGGGTCGCCGTTGACGAAGCGGTCGGTGACGACGAAGTAGACCGCCTCGCTGGCGAAGGGTTCGAGCGTGCCGTAGGCGTCCGTGACGGCCGGTGCAGAGCGGTCTGCGTTGCTACAGGCCGCCAGTGCGATCCACAGCGGCACCAGCGCGGCGATACGCGATGTCATCTTGTCCACCTTCCCTCCAGCCTCACGTAGGAGCGGGCCATGCCCGCGACGCTGTCTCTTGATGCCTCCGGAACCGAACACGATGCCGATGCCATGGTCGCGGGCATGGCCCGCTCCTACCGGCTTCGACGCGACTCGCGCACCAGCAGCGCGCACAGCCCCGAAACGATGAAACATCCACCACCGAGCATCAGCACCCGCATCGGATCTCCGTCGAACAGCTTCGACAGCAGCACGCCAAGCGTGCTCACCGCGACCAGCTGCGGGATCACGATGAAGAAGTTGAAGATGCCCATGTACACGCCCATCTTCGTCGCCGGCAGGCTGTCGGACAGCATCGCGTACGGCAGCGACAGGATCGACGCCCATGCGAAGCCGACGCCGACCATCGACAGCAGCAGCCACTGCGGGTCGCGGATCAGCGCCATCGACAGCAGGCCGATGCCGCCCAGGCAGAGGTTGACCAGGTGGCTGCCGCGCAGGCCCAGGCGCCGCGCCATCCACGGGATCGCGATCGCGGCCAGCGCGGCGAAGCCGTTGTAGGCGGCGAACAGCACGCCGACCCAGTTCGCGCCCTCGTTCCATGCCGCCGACGCGGTGTCGGTGGTGCCGTAGTGCACGCGGGTCACGGCGGCGGTGGTGTAGATCCACATGCAGAACAGGCCGAACCACGAGAAGAACTGCACCACCGCCAGCTGGCGCATCGTCGCCGGCATCGCGTGCAGGTCGGCGGTGAGCGCCGGCAGCATCGAGCCGGCGGCCATCCGCGGCGCCAGCAGCCGCAGCAAGCCGTAGGCCATCGGCAGCGCGGCGAGCACGTACAGCAGGCGGTCCCATCCGAAATGCCAGATCAGCGCGATGCCGACCGCGCCGACGACCAGCCACGGCCAGCCGCCCGCCGCGGCCGGTACTTCCGCGTCACCATGGCGCACGCCTTCGGGCTGCGCATCATCGAACGAGGCCAGCACCTCGGGCGGGTATTCGCGCGTGCTCAGGATGGTCCACAGCACCGCCAGCAGCAGCACCGCGCCGCCGGCGTAGAACGCCCAGCGCACGGTGTCGGGCACCACCCCCGGCGCCGCGGTGTTGGCCACGCCCCACTTCGCCAGCAGCCACGGCAGCAGGCTTGCGACCACCGAGCCGATGCCGATGAAGAAACTCTGCATCGCGTAGCCGGTCGGGCGCTGGCGCGGCGGCAGCTGGTCGCCGACGAAGGCGCGGAACGGCTCCATCGACACGTTGAGCGAGGCGTCGAGGATCCACAGCGTGCCCGCGGCGATCCACAGCTGCGGCGAGTTCGGCATCACGAACAGCGCCAGCGTCGAGAAGATCGCGCCCCACAGGAAGTACGGGCGTCGGCGACCCAGCCGCGTCCAAGTGCGGTCGGAGAAGTAGCCGATCACCGGCTGCACCAGCAGGCCGGTCAGCGGCGCGGCGATCCACAGCCCCGGCACCTGCTCCATGTCGGCGCCGAGCGTCTGGAAGATGCGGCTGACGTTGGCGTTCTGCAGCGCGAAGCCGAACTGGATCCCGAGGAACCCGAAGCACATGTTCCAGATCTGCCAGAACGACAGCTGCGGCTTGCTCGCCATGAAGCATCGTCTCCCCGTTGTGACGCGGCATTGTCCACGGATCGACGACGCCTGTCCTTGCCGCGCCGCAGCACGCCCGGGCAATCCCGCATCGCCGAAACCCCGCTGTTTTCCCCTTGTTTCCAGCCGATTCCCGACTCCTGCGGCGATCCGCAGGCGCATACGAATACAGTCCCCTTGCATACGTATTCATCGCCCGGCGCGACCTGCCGCCGGTTTGCGCGCGCGGTCGCTGTGGAATAGTGGCGCCACTCGAGAACCGGGCGGAGCGCAGGGTGGCAACGGAGAACGCAGGGGAATGGTGGCGCGGCGCGGTGATCTACCAGATCTATCCGCGCAGCTACATGGATACCGACGGCGACGGCATCGGCGACCTGCCGGGGATCATCGAACGGCTCGACCACGTCGCTTCGCTCGGCGTCGACGCCATCTGGATCTCGCCGTTCTTCAAGTCGCCGATGGCCGACTTCGGCTACGACATCGCCGACTACCGCGCCGTCGATCCGCTGTTCGGCACGCTCGACGACTTCGACCGGCTGCTGGCGAAAGCGCACGCGCTCGGCATCCGGGTGATGATCGACCAGGTGCTGAGCCATACCTCGGACCAGCACGACTGGTTCCGCGAAAGCCGGCTCAGCCGCGACAACCCCAAGGCCGACTGGTACGTCTGGGCCGACCCGAAGGAAGACGGCACGCCCCCGAACAACTGGATGGCGCTGTTCGGCGGCGTCGCCTGGAAGTGGGAACCGCGGCGCGAGCAGTACTACCTGCACAACTTCCAGTCGGCGCAGCCGGACCTCAACTTCCACAACCCGCAAGTGCAGGCGGCGACGCTGGACAACGTGAAGTTCTGGCTGGACCGCGGCGTCGACGGCCTGCGCCTGGACGCGATCAACTTCTGCTTCCACGACACGCAATTGCGCGACAACCCGCCCAAGCCCAAGGACAAGCGCGTCGGCCGCGGCTTCAGCCCTGACAACCCCTACGCCTACCAGTACCACTACTTCAACAACACGCAGCCCGAGAACCTGCCCTTCCTGGAATCATTGCGCGCCCTGCTCGACCGCTATCCCGGCGCGACCACGCTCGGCGAGATCTCGTCCGAGGATTCGCTGGCGACGACGGCCGAGTACGTCAACCCGCGCCGCCTGCACATGGGCTACAGCTTCGAACTGCTGACCGACGACTTCAGCGCCGCCTACATCCGCGGCACGGTCGAACGGCTGGAAGCGGCGATGACCGAAGGCTGGCCGTGCTGGGCGATCTCCAACCACGACGTGCAGCGCGCGGTGACGCGCTGGGGCGGCGAGAATCCGCCGCCGCAGCTGGCGAAGATGCTGGTCGCGCTGGTGTGCTCGCTGCGCGGCTCGGTGTGCCTGTACCAGGGCGAGGAACTCGGGCTAGGCGAAGCCGACGTGCCCTTCGAAGCGCTGCAGGATCCCTACGGCCAGACCTTCTGGCCCAACTTCAAGGGCCGCGATGGCTGCCGCACGCCGATGCCCTGGACTGATGGTCCGCACGGCGGGTTCACCGAGGGCACGCCATGGCTGCCCGTTGCCGACGCCCATCGCGCGCACAGCGTGGCCGCGCAGGACGCCGACGCCGGCTCCGTGCTCAACGACGTCCGCCGATTCCTGCGCTGGCGCCGCGAACAGCCTGCGCTCGTGCGCGGCGACATCCGCTTCATCGACGCACCGGAGCCCGTGCTCGCCTTCGTCCGCGAAAGCGAGGCGGACGCAGTGGTCGCCGCCTTCAATCTCTCCGCGGAATCCGTGGACATGCGCCTGCCCGCAGAGCTTGGCGATGCGCGCACGCTGGAGGTCGAAGGCCTGCCGGGCTGTGACATCAGCGGCGGAGAGATCCGGCTGCCACCCCACGCCGCGTGGTACGGCGCACTTGCCTCCAACACGCTGCAGGCCCGTTAAAGGCGGGCGAATTTCCTCATGAATACGTATGCGAAGCGAGTCCGACGCATCGCGCCACGCATACCATTCGTTCAATGCGCATGAACGCAAGCTCCGACCCGCAGTCGGTCTCTCCGCTGCAAAACCAACATTCCTTCGGGAGGGGACAATGTTGAAACCAGAACGCAACCTGTTGAGCGTGGCGCTGGCCTCGGCCATCGCGCTCGTAGCCACCAATGCGCACGCGCAGACCGCCGACCAGGCGCAGGAGCGGGAAGCCGCCGAAGACGCGACCGACCTCGACACCGTGGTGGTGACCGGTATCCGTCGCGGCATCGAGGACGCGATCTCGGTCAAGCGCGAGGCCACCTCGATCGTCGAGGCGATCTCGGCCGAAGACATCGGCAAGCTGCCGGACGTCAGCATCGGCGAATCGATCTCTCGCCTGCCCGGCGTGTCCGCGCAGCGCGTGGCCGGCCGCGCCCAGGTGATCAGCGTCCGCGGCCTGTCGCCCGACTTCTCGACCACCCTGCTCAACGGTCGCGAGATGGTCAGCACCGGCGACAACCGCAGCGTCGAGTTCGACCAGTACCCGTCCGAACTGGTCAGCGGCGTCACGATCTACAAGACGCCCGACGCCCACCTGATTGGCCAGGGCCTGTCCGGCACGCTGGACATGCAGACCGCGCGCCCGCTGAACTTCTCCGACACCGTGGTCGCGGTCAGCGGTCGCTACCAGCAGAACTCGCTCGGTTCGGCCGCCAACGAGGGCGACGACGGCGGCCGCTTCAACGCCAGCTACATCGACCAGTTCGCGGACGGCCGCTTCGGCATCGCGATCGGCTGGTCGCACTCGGACACGCCGATCCAGGAGAACCAGGTCGGCCTGTACGAGCCCTGGCAGGCGATCGGCGACAACTGGCGCCCGGGCGTGAATCCCGGCACCTACTACTCTGATGGCATCAAGGCGCTGCGCCGCACCGGCAGGCTCGAGCGCGACGGCGTGATGGCGACACTGCAGTTCCGGCCGTCGAATGCATGGACCAGCACGCTCGACCTGTTCTATTCGAAGGCCGAGCAGGTCGACACCGCCAACCAGTTCGAAGTGCACATCGGTGACTACAACGGCGGCTTCGACCGACTCAATGTCACCGGCGCGCAGATCAACGGCAACAACACCTTCACCGGCGGCACCGCCAACAACGTCTATCCGCTCGTGCGCGGCATGTACAACAAGCGCGAGGACAAGATCGAAGCCGCCGGCTGGAACAACGAGTTCGCCGTCGGCGCCGCGCGGGTCGTGGCCGACGTCAGCTGGTCGCGCACCACGCGCGACGAGCTGAGCCTGGAGAACAACACCCAGCTGATGCCGCAGCCGCAGCTGGACAGCGTCCAGCTCGACTTCCGCACCAACGGTTTCTCGCAGCTGGTTCCGGGCCGCGACTACTCCAATCCCGAGACGCTTTTCCTCACCGGCACCATCTACGGGTCCGGATACGGCAAGACGCCGCGCGTCGAGGACGAACTGACGGCGTTCAAGCTCGCAGCCTCCCTGCCGATGGACGGCTTCCTGTCCGGCATCGATTTCGGCCTGAACTACGCCGACCGCACCAAGAACAAGCGCCAGCCGGAAGGCAACATCAACCTCGGCGCGCAGGGCGACACGACCATCGCCCCGGACCTGCAGTACGGCCTGGTCGACCTGGGCTTCGCCGGCGTGGGCTACATCCCCTCGTGGAACGTGCCCGAGGCCGTCGCCCGCTACATGACCTTCAATCCGGTCGAGGATCTGGACTACCTGATCCCGAAAGCGTGGACGGTGGACGAACAGATCAGCACCGGCTTCGTCCGCGCCAACATCGACACCGACTGGGGCAATGTCGGCGTGCGCGGCAACTTCGGCGTCCAGGTCCAGCACACCGACCAGTCGTCGAGCGCGAACTACTGGGACGGCTCGCAGCCGGTCGGCAGCCAGGTGATCCCGATCACCAAGGGCAAGACCCACACCGACATCCTGCCGAGCCTGAACCTGGCCTTCCTGTTCGACAACGACAGCACCCTGCGCGTGGCCCTGGCCCGCCAGGTCGCGCGTCCACGCGTGGACCAGATGCGTGCCTCGATGGAGTTCGGCGTCGACACCACCACCGGCATCCCCGGCGCCGGCGGCGGCAACCCGGAACTGGATCCGTGGCGTGCCAATGCGTTCGACATCTCCTACGAGAAGTACTTCGGCACCCGTGCCTACGTCGCCGCCGCCTACTTCTACAAGGACCTGCGCAGCTACATCTACACCCAGACTCGCGACGGCTACGACTTCACCGACCAGGTCGCCTCCTGGCTGCGGGCCAACGGCGCGAACCATCCGGGCCTGGTCGTGCAGAACGAAGGCCGCTACAGCGCACCGTTCAATGGCTCGGGCGGCACCCTGCAGGGCCTCGAACTGTCCGCGTCGCTGCCGCTGGACCTGGTCTTCGGCGACGCCCTGCGCGGATTCGGCGTCGTTGCCAGCGCCAGCTTCAACGACAGCGACATCACCATCCTCGCGCCCGAGAACTCGAGCAGCGTCGGCAACGACCCGATCACCCTGCCCGGCCTGTCCGACCGCGTCTACAACCTCACCGCCTACTTCGAGCGCAACGGCTTCGAGGCACGTGTGAGCCAGCGCCGGCGCTCCGACTTCATCGGCGAGATCGGCAACTTCTCCGGCGAACGCACCCTGCGCTACGTGGTCGGCGAGAACATCACCGACGCCCAGGTCAGCTACACCTTCGACAGCGGCAGCGCGCTGTCCGGCATGACCCTGCTCCTGCAGGCCAGCAACCTGACCGACGAGTCCTACCGCACCTACTCGGGCAGCAAGGACCGTCCGCTCGAGCGCATCGAATGGGGTCGTACCTACATGGTCGGCCTCAACTACCGATTCTGATCCACCCTCCGACGCGCGACGCGCGTGACTCAGCCCCTGCCGGCCCTCCCCGGCGGGGGCTTTTTTTGTTCCCTCCGCCACCCGGTGGATACCGCCGCCGGCAATCCAATCCAACGGCTCCGGCAGACGCCGCCGGAGCGGGGCATCCACACGGCCAATGGATCCGATGCGCAGGCAGATCGCCGGCCATCCGCGACGTCGTCGTCGCCAAGTTCGGCGCGCGCCAGAAACCAGGAAACCCGGCGCGGGCCGGGTTTCATCATCACGAAACTGCTTTGTAATCAGCCACTTTCGTGGTGGGCGGTACAGGGTTCGAACCTGTGACCCCTACCATGTCAA
>DAOMOU010000044.1:0-12564 GCA_035444525.1 Gammaproteobacteria bacterium
GCGGAAGTGCCGGCGACGCTGGTGGTAGCGGAGCGAGCCGGGCATGCGCGACAGGTAGGCCGGCAACAGCTCGCCCGCCTGGATCTCGATGACCTGCGTAGCGAAGTCCAGCTGCACGCCCCTGAGCTTGCCGTGCACGTGCATCACGCTGCCCGGTGCCAGCAGGGCGTGACCTTCGTCCGGGCTGAGGCCATCGAGCAGGATGCGGCCGGCGGCCGAGTTCACCTGCAACAGCGCGGTGGTGAACAGGCCGCGTATACCGGGCAGCGCCACGTTGAGCAGCAGCGGGGGAAAAGTGATCGCACTCAGCAGTCCCGCGATGCGCGCCGGGTCGAGCACGGTCTCCGCCGTCTCCACATCGTCATCGTCGAGGAGCTGGCGGACGAGTTCCTCGTGCGAGGCCATGGCGGGGCCTCGGGATCAGGCCTGCGCGAGGGACCGGGACCCTCCCGTGGCGCGCGTGTCACCATGGCTGTCGTACAGGGACACGCTGACCTGGTCACCGCGCAGCAGCGCGAGCGCCTTCTCGGTGGCCCCGCGGCTGGCAGCCACGACGCCGCCGTTGATCTGGTTGAGCTGGCGGCACCGCGCGAAGGTCGCTTCCAGGCGCTCGCGCAAGGCGGGAGCGGCGTCCGGCAGCTCGACCAGCGAGGCTGCGATCCTCTGCAATTCCACCAGCAGCCCGCGCTTTCTCTCGGCCACTACGAGCAGCACCTCGGGGTCCCGGTCGAGCAGCGCCTGCTGTTCCTCCAGCAAGGTCTCCTCGAGGGCATCGAACACTTCGGCGCAACGCTGCAGCGGCGGGGAGTCCTGCCTGCGGTTGCCGACGATTTTCAGTGCTTCGCTCATGCGATTCTCCGTGGAGTGCGGGCGCGCTGCTCAGCCCTGCTGATCGAAGCGCATCAGTGCGTCCGCGATCGCCACCGGGTCGGCCTGGTAGCGTCCCGATTCGATGGCCGCGCGCAGTTGGGTGACCTTCGCCCCGTCAAAGGTGCCTTCCCTTGCGAGTTCGGCCGACATGCTCGTGATGGTCCGCGCCGCATCCGTCAGCGTCACCTTGTCCTCCGCCGGCCCCCGGGCCGCCGCCTCGCGACCGGCCTCCACCTGCTTGCCCGCGGGCGCAGCACCCTGGACCGCCCCGTTCCGGCGCGGTTCCATCGGATGCAGGCTTTTGATTTCATTACTCATTGCTACGGCCCCGAACTCGCTTCAAACGCCTCCACGAGCATCTTATCGGCGTTTGTGACGAGAACTTTAGGAGCGTCACGCCTCAGTTCAGCCGGCCCGGGCCGGTGCCTCCCATGACCACCAGCCCCTCGCCGCCGACGGTGCCTTCGACCACCCGGCGAGTGGCGAGATTGCGGACTCGCACGCGCTCGCCGAGCGCGCCGCCGGCCAGGGCCTCGCCTTCCACCTGCACGGCGATGGCGCCGCCGGCCGCCTGCAGGATGACCCGCTCGCCCCGGCGCACCAGTTCCGGCGCCGCCGCGTGGCCGGGCAGCAGGACCGTGCGCGCCTGGACCGGCCTGCGCAGCGTCATGCCGACCAGCTCATCCGGGTCCGTGAGAAAACCGCCGGGCAGCGTCGACAGGTCGCGCGGTTCGAGCGCCAGGTCCGCTGCGGACAGCGTCGCGCCGCGCGGCCTCGATGCCGCCAGCACCACCACCGGCCGGCTGACGGCGACCCGCGCCGGCACGAACAGCGACCAGCCGGGCGCCGTGCAGCGCACGCCGACCGCCACCGCCCCCAGCGGCCGCGCGCCGGGCGGCAGTTCGGTCTCCAGCGGCAGCGTGCAGGCCGGCAGGCGCAGGCGCCCGTCGAGCCGGCCGATGCTGATCTCGACCTTGACCGCCTCGTCGCCGCGCCAGTTGGCGTCCGCCTCGGCGTGCAGCCGGCGGGACGCCGCGGCGACGATGGTGTCGAGCGGCTGGATGGCCTGGCCGCTGCCCGCGGCCGTCGCCGGGAACGCCGCCCAGCCGCCGATCGCCAGCGCGCACCCAAGCAATAGTGTCCGCATTGTCATCAGTTTCCCGCATCCTTCGCACAGTTGCTGCGATAGCAGCCTGCAAGGTCCGTACCAATCCCGGCTCCGGCCGGCTCCAGGCCTGCGCCGGACCCCGGCCGGCAAGGACTTGCCGCCCGCGCGGCAAGCAGACGCCGCCGGACGGGCTTCCCGCGCCATGCCCGTGGCGTCAAAAAACCGTCGGCGAGGGCGTGCCGGCGTGTCGATAGCCAGGGTTTGCGCACTTTTCGGCTGGTTGGCACGCCGTTTGCTTGCTTTCCCCCGAGCCCGTCCGACGGCGGGCAGGCATCGAGGACAGCGAGCATGAGTTCAATCGTCGACCGCGCACTTGGCGTCCACACGCAGGCCCTCGAGGTCGCGTCGCGGCGCCTGGAGCTCCTGGCGTCGAACATCGCCAACGCCGACACCCCGAATTACAAGGCGCGCGACATCGATTTCCGCACGGCGCTGACCCGGGCGGCGGACGAGCGCGGGGCCGCCGCCATGGCGGTCACGCAGCCGGGCCACATCCGGAGCACGGCGGGCGCCGGCACGCCGGGCGAGCCGCAATACCGCGTGCCGAACCACGCCGCGCTGGACGGCAACACCGTGGACGGGCAGCTGGAGAAGGCCGCTTTCGCCGAGAACGCGGTGCGCTACCAGGCCTCGCTCGATTTCATCAACGGCCGGCTGCGCAGTCTGCGCACCGCGCTGAAGGGAGAGTAACCCGTGGACCTGAGCAAGATCTTCGAGATTTCGGGTTCGGCGCTGAGCGCCCAATCCACGCGCCTCAATACCGTCGCCAGCAACCTCGCCAACGCCGATGCCGCGACCGGCAACCCCGCAAGCGTGTACCGCGCCCGCCACCCCGTGTTCGCCACGGTGCTGGAGCAGGCCGCCGGCGCGGGCCAGGGCCAGCCGGCCGCCGGCGTGCGCATCGCCGGCATCGTCGAGAGCCAGGCGCCGCCGATCGCGCGCTACGAGCCGGGTCACCCGCTCGCGGACGAGCAGGGCTACATCTACCTGCCGGCGATCAACACCGTCGAGCAGATGGCCGACATGATTTCCGCCTCGCGCAGCTATTCCAGCAGCGTCGAGGTGCTCTCCACCACCAAGGAACTGATGCTGCGCACCCTGCAGCTCGGTCGGAGCTGAACATGGCAGGAATAGACGCAACCACCCTCGAGCAGGCCGGCCTCAGCCGGGCGCCGGCGAACGACGCCAGGTCGCCCGACAAGCTCGGCCAGGAGCAGTTCCTGAAGCTCATGATCACCCAGCTGAGCAACCAGGACCCGTTCAAGCCGCTGGAGAGCGGCGAGTTCCTCGGCCAGCTGGCGCAGTTCGGCACGGTCTCCGGCATCCAGGACCTGCAGCAGTCCTTCCAGGGCCTGGCAGGCTCGATGCAGTCCAACCAGGCGCTGCAGGCCGCGGGCCTGGTGGGCCGCTCGGTGTACGTGCCGGCCCAGGAAGCGTGGCTGCCGCCGGACGGCGCGGTCAGCGGCGCGGTGCAGAACCCGGGCGGCGCCACCAACATCACGGTCGGCATCTACGACTTTGCCGGGCGACTGGTGGCGACCGTGCCGGCCGAGGGGCAGGGCGATCGTGCCGCGTTCCAGTGGGACGGCACCGACCACGACGGTGAGCAGGTCCCGCCGGGCTTCTACGAAATCCGTGCGGTCGGCCAGGTGTCCGGCGAACCGGTGGCGCTCGACGCCCTCGTCCGCGGTCAGGTGGAGAGCGTCAGCATCGATCGATATTCAGGCGCCCTGTCGCTGACGGTGACCGGGCTCGGCGTCGTGGACCTCAACCAGGTCCGCCAGATCGGCTAGCAGGCCGCGTACCAGCAAGCGGGCCGTCACGACGGCCGCCAACAGGAGAACAGGAATATGCCTTTCAGAACCGCCTTGAGCGGCTTGAACGCCGCCTCCGCCGACCTTCGCGTCACGGGCAACAACGTCGCCAACTCCGCCACGGTCGGCTTCAAGCAGTCGCGCGCCGAGTTCGCCGACGTCTTCGCGCTGTCCTACAGCGGCATTTCGCAGAACGCCGTCGGTGCGGGCGTGCGCCTGTCCTCGGTCACCCAGCAGTTCAACCAGGGCAACGTCGACTTCACCGGCAACAACCTGGACCTCGCGCTGAACGGCCAGGGCTTCTTCGTCCTGAGCGACTCCGGCAGCCAGGTGTACAGCCGCGCCGGCGCCTTCCAGGTGGACCGCAACGGGTACGTAGTCAACTCGGCCGGCCAGCGGTTGCAGGCCTACCCGCCCTCGAACGAGGCCGGCACGGCCTTCAGCACCGGCATGCTCAGCGACCTGCAGCTGGAAGCCGCGGAGTCTCCGCCGCAGGCCACCTCGCTGGTCAGCGCGACGCTCAATCTCAGCTCACAGGCCGAGGACCTGTCGGCGCTGCCCTTCGATCCCAGCGATCCGAACACCTTCAACTACACGACTTCGCTGACGACCTACGATTCGCTCGGCCAGGCGCACACCGGGACGATGTACTTCCGCAACATCGGGCCGCTGCAGTGGGAGGCGCATTTCGCGGTCGACGGCACGCCGGTCGGCGGCGCGCAGCCGCTGAGCTTCAACTCCGACGGATCGCTGGCGGCACCGCTGACTGCGGTCGGTTTCGGCGCACACGATCCCGGCAACGGGGCGGCCCCGATGAACATCGAGATCAACTTCAGCCAGGCGACGCAGTTCGGCGGCACCAGCAGCGTCAGCGCCCTGCGCCAGGACGGCTACAGCACCGGCCGGCTGTCCAGTATCGACATCGACCCGTCCGGCGTCGTGCTGGCCCGCTTCACCAACGGCCAGTCGCGCGCTCTCGGGCAGGTCGCGCTCGCCAACTTCCCGAACCCGCAGGGCCTGCAACAGCTCGGCAACAACGCCTGGGCCGGCACCTTCGGCGCCGGCGAGGTCGTGCTCGGCGCGGCCGGCACCGGCAACTTCGGCGCCATCCAGTCGGGCGGCCTCGAGGGCTCCAACGTCGACCTGGCCGAGCAGCTGGTCAACCTGATCACCGCGCAGCGCAATTTCCAGGCGAACGCGCAGGTCATCAGCACGGCCGACACCGTCACCCAGACCATCATCAACCTCCGCTAGGCAGGCAGGGATAAATGGACCGGATGATCTACCTGGCGATGACCGGCGCGCGCGAGACGATGCTCGCGCAGGCCGGTGTCAGCCACAACCTCGCCAACGCCAACACCACCGGCTTCAAGGCGAGCCTGCAGCACGCCCAGACGCTCGAGGTACAGGGGCCGGGCCACCCGGCGCGCGCTTTCTCGATGGGGCTCGACCGGCTCGCCGATCTGACCCCGGGCGCGTTGCAGTCCACCGGCCGCGACCTGGACGTGGCAATCGAGGGCGAGGGCTGGATCGCGGTGCAGGCACCGGACGGCGGCGAGGCCTACACGCGCGCCGGAGATCTCCGGGTCGACCCGCTGGGCCGGCTCACCAATGGCGCCGGCCACCCGGTGATGGGCGAGGGCGGGCCCATTGCCCTGCCGCCCTTCGAGCAGGTCGAGATCGGCGGCGACGGCACGGTGACCATCCGGCCGCTCGGCCAGCCGGCGAACGCGTTGGCCGTGGTGGAGCGCATCCGGCTGGTGAACCCCGACCCGGCCACGCTGCGGCGTGGCGAAGACGGCCTGGTCCGTGCGGAGCCGGGCGCCGCGCCGCCGGCCGACGCCGGGGTGCGGTTGCGCACCGGCGCGCTGGAGGCGAGCAACGTGAATACCGTGGCGGCGCTGGTGGACATGATCCAGCTGTCCCGTCAGTTCGAGCTGCAAGTGAAGATGATGAGCACCGCCGAGGACGCCGACCGCGCCTCGGAGCAACTGTTGCGGATGAGCTGACGCCCCGCCCGATTCTGAAGGAGACAGGCCATGAGCCAGATACTGTGGATTGCGAAGACCGGGCTGGATGCGCAGCAGACGCGCATGGCGGTCATTTCCAACAACCTCGCGAACGTCAACACCACCGGCTTCAAGAAAGGCCGCGCGGTGTTCGAGGACCTCATCTACCAGAACGTCCGCCAGGCCGGCGCGCAGTCCTCGCAGGACACGCAGCTGCCCTCGGGTTTGATGCTCGGCACCGGCGTGCGCACGGTCGCCACCGAGAAGTCCTTCACGCAGGGCAACCTGGTGCAGACCGACAACGCGCTGGATGTCGCCGTCGAAGGCCGCGGCTTCCTGCAGATCCTCATGCCGGACGGCACGGTGGGTTACACCCGCGACGGTTCGCTGAAGATCGACAGCGAGGGTCGCTTCGTCACGGCCAGCGGCTATGAGCTGCAGCCCGGCATCGTGCTGCCGCAGAACACCCAGAGCGTCACCATCAGCCGCGACGGCATCGTCACCGCGACAGTGCCGGGCAGCGTTGCACCGGTGCAGGTCGGCACCCTGCAGCTCGCCGATTTCATCAACCCGGCCGGCCTGCAGCCGGCCGGCGAGAACCTCTTCCTGGAGACCGCCGCGAGCGGCCCGCCGCAGGTCGGCAACCCGGGCCTGAACGGCCTCGGCACGCTGATGCAGGGCTCGCTCGAGGGCTCCAACGTCAACACCGTGGAGGAGCTCGTGAACATGATCGAGACGCAGCGCGCCTACGAGATCAACTCCAAGGCGATCTCCACCGCCGACCAGATGCTGCAGTACGTGAACAACCAGCTCGGACGATAGCCATGGCCAGCCCCGGATCCCGCAATTTCACCATCGCCGCACTGCTGGCCGCGCTCCTGTCGGCCGGCTGCGCCACCCGGCCCGCACCGATCGAGCGCGGCGACGACCGCGCCTACCAGGCAGTGGAAGCGCAGCAGCCGGTGCCGCCCGAGGCCAACCACGGCGCCATCTTCCAGGCGGCCAACGCCTCGGCCCTGTTCGAGGACTTCAAGGCCCGCCGGGTCGGCGACATCCTCACGGTGCTTTTGGCCGAGCGCACCAACGCGCGCAAGTCGGCCAACGCCAACACCTCCAAGGACAGCAGCCTCAGCCTGCTGGACCCGACGCTGCTCGGCCGGCCGGTGACGCGCGACGGCGTGCCGCTGCTCAACAACGAGCTCGACATGAGCCGCTCCTTCGACGGCAAGGGCGACGCGGCGCAGAGCAACCAGCTCGAGGGCTCGATCACCGTCACCGTGGCCGCGGTGATGCCCAACGGCAACCTGGTCATCCAGGGCGAGAAGTGGGTGAAGATCAACCAGGGCCAGGAATACATCCGCCTGCGCGGCATCGTCCGCCCGGTGGACATCCGCTCCGACAACACGGTGCTGTCCACCCAGGTCGGCGATGCCCAGGTCGCCTACGGCGGCACCGGCACGGTGGCGCACGCCAGCTCGCCGGGCTGGCTGACGCGCTTCTTCAACAGCCCCATCTGGCCGTTCTGAGGCGATTGGAGTGCCCGCAATGAAAAGCTTCTGGAAGACCCTGTGCATCGCGCTGCTGGCCGGGCTGGCCGCGCACGCAGCGCAGGCCGAGGAACGCATCAAGGACCTCGCCGTGGTCTCAGGCGTGCGCAGCAACCAGCTGGTCGGCTACGGCCTGGTGGTGGGCCTGAGCGGCACCGGCGACCAGACCACGCAGGCGCCGTTCACCGCGCAGAGCCTGCGCAACATGCTCGGCCAGCTGGGCGTCACCATCCCCGGCAACGTCAACCTGCAGCTCAACAACGTGGCGGCGGTGGCGATCCATGCCGAGCTGCCGCCTTTCGCCAAGCTCGGCCAGACCATCGACATCACGGTGTCCTCGATCGGTAACGCCAAGAGCCTGCGCGGCGGCAGCCTGCTGATGGCGCCGCTGAAGGGCGCCGACGGCCAGGTGTACGCCATCGCCCAGGGCAACCTGGTGGTGGGCGGCTTCGGCGCCGAGGGCCGCGACGGCTCGCGCATTTCCGTCAATGTGCCGAGCGCGGGGCGGATCCCCAGCGGCGCCACCGTCGAGCGCGTGGTGCCCTCCGGCTTCAACGCCACCGACAGCATTACGCTCAACCTGCGCAGCCCCGATTTCACCACCGCGTACCGGCTTGCGGAGGCGGTCAACAAGGCGATCGGCGACGAACTGGCCGCACCCGTGGACGCCACTTCGGTGCGCGTGCGCGCGCCGCTGGACCCGGGCCAGCGGGTCGGCTTCATGTCCTGGTTGGAGAACCTGACCGTGGCGCCGGGCGATCCGCCCGCGCGGGTGATCGTCAATTCCCGCACCGGCACGATCGTCATGGGCGGCAACGTCAAGGTGCTGGCCGCCGCAGTGGCCCATGGCGGCCTGTCGGTCACCATCTCGGAGAGCTTCGCGGTGTCGCAGCCCGAGCCTTTCTCGCGCGGCGGCGAAACGGTGGTGGTGCCGCAGAGCGAGGTCCAGGTCACGGAGGGCGACGGGCGCATGTTCCCCTTCGGCCCCGGCGCGACGCTCGAGGAAATCGTGCGCGCGGTCAACCAGGTTGGCGCGGCCCCGGGCGACCTGATCGCCATCCTGGAAGCGCTGCACCAGTCCGGTGCCCTGCGCGCCGAGCTGATCATCATCTGAGGACGGCCGACGCATGAGCCTGCCCGCGGTCACCGACACGACGGCTACGGCGAACCTCGCCGATCTGCGGCGTGCGGCGCGTGCCGGCGACGCGAGCGCGGCGCGCGAGGCGGCCAAACAGTTCGAGGCGCTGTTCGTCAACATGATGGTCAAGCAGATGCGCGACGCCATGCCGACCGACGGCGGCCTGTTCGGCGGCGAGGGCATGAAGCTCTACGAGAGCATGCACGACCAGCAGCTTTCGCTGGCCATGGCCCGGCGCGGCGGCATCGGCCTGGCGGATGCCATCGAGCGGCAGCTGTTGCCGCCGGCGGCCCCGGGCGCGTCAGGCGAAGAACTGCGGCCATTGAATTTTCCGGCGCATCGCCTGCCGGCGCGCGTCACGCCGCTGGTGCCGCTCGACCCGGCGACGGCGGCTGCACCGAGCCGACCGCCGCCAAGCCCCGAGGAATTCGTGCAGCGCCTGTTGCCGCACGCCCGGCGCGCAGCCGCCCGGCTGGGCGTCGCGCCCGAGGTGCTGATCGCCCAGTCGGCGCTGGAGACCGGCTGGGGCCGCCACGTCATGCGCGATGCCGCGGGGCGCTCGAGCCACAACCTGTTCGGCATCAAGGCCTCCGGCGGCTGGTCCGGAGCCAGCGTGCGGGTGTCGACGCTGGAGTACCGCGACGGGGTGGCGCGCCGCGAGCAGGCGGCCTTCCGCGACTATCCCGACGAGGCGGCGAGCTTCGCAGACTATGTCCGCCTGGTTGGCGGCCACCCGAGATACCGCCAGGCCGTCGCCAACGCCGACAGCCCGGAAGGCTACCTGCGTGGCCTGCAGGAGGCGGGCTACGCCACCGACCCGGCGTACGCCGAAAAGATTCTTTCCATCCTGGAGCGCGGCCTGCCGGGCCTGCCCGGCGGCGATGCGGCCGGCGCGCAGTTCAAGTTCCCCGGCCAGCGGCCGCCAAACAACCAAACGGGCGACCCGGAAGTCGTCCGCACCCGGCCGTCCCCGGTCGGTGAGGAGATCAGCTGATGTCCGGAGTATTCGGAATCGGCACCTCGGCGCTGCTGGCCTACCAGCGGGCGCTGTCGGTGACCGGCCAGAACATCGCCAACGTGGGCAACGAGAACTACAGCCGCCAGCGCATCGACCTGGCGGTGCGCAATCCGCAGTTCTCCGGTGCCGGCTGGTACGGACAGGGCGTCGATGTCGTCGGCGTGCAGCGGATCGCCGACCAGTTCGTGCAGCGCCAGGTGCTCGACAACACCGCCGGCTCGGCGCGCCAGCAGGTCTACTACCAGTACGCCCAGCGCGCCGACAACCTGCTGGCGGACGCCGAGGCCGGCCTGGCCCCGGTGCTGCAGCAGTTCTTTGCCGCCGTGCAGGACGTCGCCAACGATCCGACCTCGACGGCCGCGCGCCAGGTGCTGCTGAGCCAGGGCGAGGCGCTCGCCGACCGCTTCGCCTTCCTGCAGCGACGGCTGGACGACCAGCGCCAGGTGGTGGAAGGGCAGATCGGCGCGGCGGTCGACGAGATCAACGGCCTCGCCGCAGGCATTGCGTCCCTGAACCAGAAGATTGCCGAGGGCATCGGCCAGTCCGGCGGCGCCATGCCGAACGACCTGCTCGACCAGCGCGATGCCATGATCGAGCGGCTGTCCGGGCTGGTCGCGGTGCAGACGCTGCCGCAGGGCGACGGCACCCTGAACGTCATGATCGGCAACGGCCAGAATCTCGTCATGGGCAGCACGGCCACCGTGCTGACCGCACAGCCGCTCGGCGCCGATCCCTCGCGCACCGAGATCGCCGTGGTGAACCCCGGCTCGACGGTGGGCATCACCGACATCATCTCGGGCGGCGAACTCGGTGCGCTGCTCGATGTGCGCCGCGAACTCCTCGACCCGGTCCAGAACGCGCTCGGCCGCACGGCCGTGGGTCTCGCGCTGTCCTTCAACGAACTGCACCGCCAGGGCGTGGACCTGGACGGCGTGGCGGGCGGCGATTTCTTCCAGCTGCCGCAGGGCGAGGTGCTGGTCGGCCGGGGCAACACCGCCACCGGGCAGCCCGCGCTGACTTTCACCGACGCCGCGGCGCTGACGGCGGGCGACTACCGCGTCAGCTTCGACGGCGTCGAATGGCGCCTGACACGGACCGGTTCCGCGACGCCGCTGGCGACTGCGGCGCCGGGCGGGACCCTGGCGGCCGACGGCTTCGAGCTTGATTTGTCCGGCATTGCCGGCGCGACCGCGGGCGACTCATTTGACGTTCGCCCGACGCGCACGGCCGCCGCCGGCCTGGGTGTCGCGATCACTGACCCGCGTGCCTTCGCCGCCGCCTTGCCGCCCGCGGCGCCGGGCGAAAGCGTAGTCGGCGACAACCGCAACGCGCTGGCGCTCGCCGGCCTGGCCTCGGAACGCGTGCTGGCCAACGGCACCACCAGCATCGCCGCGTCCTACAACGAACTGGTTGCCAATGTCGGGGTGAAGACGCGCCAGGCGCAGCTGTCCGCCGAGGCGCAGGGCCGCATGCTGGAAGCCTCGCGCGCCCAGCGCGAATCGATTTCCGGGGTCAACCTCGACGAGGAGGCGTCCAACCTGCTGCGCTACCAGCAGGCCTACGCCGCCGCCGCCCAGGTCATCGCCACCGCCGGCACGATGTTCGACACCCTGCTGATGGCGGTCCGGAGGTAGGCCGATGCGCATCTCGACTTCGCAGATCTACAACGCCGGCATGGATTCGATCCAGCGCCAGCAGGCCGAGGTGAACCGCGTGCAGCAGCAGCTCGCCAGCGGCAAGCGCATCCTGTCGCCGTCCGACGACCCGGGCGGTGCGGTGCAGTCGCTGCAGTTCCGCGATTCCATGGCCAGGCTGGAGCAGTATGCGCGCAACGGCAGCCTTGCCCAGTCGCGCCTCAACCAGGAAGAGAACGTGCTCGGCCAGGCGATGGACAGCCTGCAGCGGGTGCGTGAGCTCGCCATCCAGGCCAACAACGCCTCGCAGACGCCGGAAACCCGGCGCTCGATCGCGGTGGAGATCCGCCAGCAGCTGGAGCAGATGTACCAGCTGGCCAATACCCGTGACGCCAACGGCGAGTACATTTTCGCCGGCTTCGCCTCGCTCGACCGGCCGTTCGTCGCCACGCCCGCCGGGGCGCAGTACAACGGCGGCGCGCAGGCGCGCCAGGTGGCCATCAGCGACGAGCGCCGCATTGCGCTGGGCGATACCGGCGCCGCCGTGTTCATGGACATCCCGGAAGGCAACGGTCGCTTCGTGGTCGTCGAGGACGCCGCCAATACCGGCACCGGCGCCGTGCAGGAAACCAGCGTCAGCTCGCCGGGGGCCTGGGACGGCACCGAGCGCACCTTGCGCTTCACCGCCCCCGATACCTGGGAGGCGCTGGACGCGGACAGCAACGTGGTGGCGAGCGGCAGCTACTCCAGCGGCGGCACCATCACCTTCGAAGGGCTCTCCGTGCGCCTCGGCGGCAGCCCGGCCGCCGGCGACAGTTTCTCGCTGCGCGCCTCCGCCGGCCAGGACATCTTCGCGATCTACTCGGAGCTGGCGGACGCGCTCGAGCACCCGGTCGCGGGGGCTGCGGATGCCGCGCGCCAGACCGGCGCCATCGGCCGCGCCCTGTCGGACCTCGACCAGGCCGCCGGGCGGTTCTCCGAGGTTCGCTCCACCGTCGGTGCGCGCCTCGCCGCCGTCGATTCACAGGCCGAGCAACGCGAGATCGAGTGGCTCGAACTGAGCCGCACGCTGTCGGAAATCGAGGACCTCGATTACGCCGAGGCCATCTCGCGCTTCAACCTGCGCATGGTGGGCCTGCAGGCCGCGCAGCAGTCGTATTCGATGTTCGCGCGCCTCTCGCTGTTCGATTTCCTGCGCTGAGCCCGGTTCCGTACAGCACGCCGGAATAGTGTGAACGGCGTCACGCAAACCCCGGTGATGCAAGTGAAAAAAGCGCGCAGCAGCGCACGAAAAACCCTCAAGTACTGGGTCGCAACGCCGATAAGAAGCCTGACGCGGCGCAGTCACGCCGCCTGGAAGCCCCGC
>DAOMOU010000045.1:0-12435 GCA_035444525.1 Gammaproteobacteria bacterium
CCACGAGCGCCTTGGGGCAGCCGAGGCTGACAAAGCCGATGCGACGGTTCATGGCAGGGTATGTTATCGGCAAATGGGGACAGAAAAACTGGGGTCAGAGACAGGTTTCGCGTGCGAAACCTGTCTCTGACCCCAGTTTTTCTGAAAAGGGGAATGTCCCCGATTTCGCCATGTAGAATACTGCCCTGAGTTCCCCAAGACCCAGGCCGGCCTGACCCCCGCATGGAAATCATCCTGAACGGCGAGCCTCGCGATGTGCCCGAGGGCCTGAGCGCCGCCGGGCTGGTGGAGCTGCTCGGCCTGGCCGGCCGGCGCTATGCCATGGAGGTCAACGGCGAACTGCTGCCGAAAAGTGCGCATGTGACCCATGCGCTGGGTCCCGGGGACCGTATCGAGATCGTGCAGGCCGTGGGAGGCGGATGACGTGGAAACAGCCAGCAAGCAGGACACCGCCCGCGGGCAGGACGATTTCCTCGAGCTGGCCGGGCGGAAGTACCGCTCGCGCCTGCTCACCGGCACCGGCAAGTACCGCGACTTCGACGAGACGCTTGCGGCCACCGAGGCCAGCGGCGCGGAGATCGTCACGGTCGCCATCCGCCGCACCAATATCGGCCAGGACAAGACCCAGCCCAACCTGCTCGATTACCTGTCGCCGGAGCGCTTCACCATCCTGCCGAACACCGCCGGCTGCTTCACCGTGCAGGACGCGGTGCGCACCTGCCGGCTGGCGCGCGAACTGCTCGACGGCCACCCGCTGGTGAAGCTGGAGGTGCTGGCCGACCAGAAGACGTTGTTCCCGGACATCACAGCGACGCTCGAGGCCACGGAAATCCTCGTCAACGAGGGCTTCCAGGTGATGGTCTACACCAACGACGACCCGATCATTGCCAAGCGCCTCGAGGACATGGGCTGCATCTCGGTCATGCCGCTGGCTGCGCCCATCGGCTCCGGGCTGGGCATCCGCAATCCCTACAACATTCTCACCATCGTCGAGAACGCGAAGGTGCCGATCCTGGTGGACGCCGGCGTCGGCACCGCGTCGGACGCGGCGATCGCCATGGAGCTCGGCTGCGACGGCGTGCTGATGAACACCGCGATCGCCGGCGCGCGCAACCCGGTGCTGATGGCCTCGGCGATGCGCAAGGCGGTCGAGGCGGGCCGCGAGGCGTTTCTCGCGGGCCGCATCCCGCGCAAGCGCTTCGCCTCCGCGTCGTCGCCGCTCGACGGGACTTTCTTCTGAGCGTGGCGGGACAGGAGCGCGACGAGCCACCCGTCCATCTTCGCCGGATCCGCAGCTTCGTCCGGCGCGCGGGGCGGCTCACGCCGTCCCAGGCCCGTGCACTCGAGGAACTCTGGCCGCGCTTCGGTATCGACCCGCCGGCGGGGCCGCTCGACCTGGAAGCGACCTTCGGCCGCCTGGCCCCGCGCACCCTGGAGATTGGCTTCGGCAACGGCGACAACCTCGCGGAGCTGGCCGCACGCCACCCTGAGCGCGACTACCTGGGCGTGGAGGTGCACGACCCGGGCGTCGGCCACCTGCTGCTGCGGATCGAGCGTGAGGGCCTCGCGAACATCCGCATCGTGCGCCACGACGCGGTCGAGGTCGTGACCGGCTGGCTGCCGCCGGACTCCATTGACGAGGCGCTGATCTTTTTTCCGGACCCCTGGCACAAGAAGCGCCACCACAAGCGGCGTCTCGTGCAGTCGGAGTTCCTCGCCCAGCTGGCGCGCGTCATGCCGCCCGGGGCACGGCTGCATCTCGCCACGGACTGGGCCCCCTACGCCGAGCAGATGCTGGAAGTGTGCGAGGCCTCGCCGCACTTCGAGAACGCGGCGCCTGGCCGTGGCTACGCCGACCGTTCCGAAACCCGGCCGGTGACCCGCTTCGAGCGTCGCGGCCTGAAACTCGGCCACCAGGTCTTCGACCTGTTGTACCGAAGGCAATAGGCATAATTGGGGTCAGGGGAAAACTGGGGTCAGACCCCCTTTTCGGGGCCGAAAAGGGGGTCTGACCCCAGTTTTCCCGGCTTTCTTACGCCAGCACTTCGGTGACGCCGTCCACCATGTACTGCACGGCCAGCGCGGCGAGCACCACGCCGAGCAGGCGGCTGACGACCGTGCCACCGGTGACGCCCATGACGCGCATCAGCGGCTGCGTGAGCAGCAGGAAGGCCAGCGTCACCGCCAGCGCGAGCAGGCCCATGCCGAGCACCAGCGAGAACTCGATGTAGTTGGCCGTATCGGCGGTCAACAGCAGCAGCGTGGCGAGCGCGCCCGGGCCGGTGATCAGCGGGAACGCCAGCGGGAACACGGAAATGTCCTCGCGGTAGCGCGCCTCCTCCTGCTCGCGCACGGTGGTCGAGCGCAGACCAGATTCACGCGCCAGCACCATGTCCACGGCCAGCAGGAACAGCAGTACGCCGCCGGCGATCTTGAACGCCGACACGCTGATGCCGAGAAGGCGCAGCAGCCAGTCGCCGGCCAGCGCGAACACGATGAAAATTCCGGCCGAGATCGCCACCGACTTCCAGGCCATCCGCGTCCGGTAACCCGGCTCGCCACCGCGCGTCAGGGCACCAAACATCGGGACCAGCGAGACGGGCTCGATGACCACGAAAAAAATGATGAACGTCTTGATCAGCTGCTCGGTCATTTCGGGGCCAATACGCGAGGTACGAGACTTGCAGCCCGGTCGGGCTGAGCTATAAGTTGTCGCAAGGAAGCTGAGTTTGGCAGGGCGGGCCTGCTGAAGGCGGGCAAGGATAACAGGCCCGGACTAACGGGGAAATCATTATGCCACTGCCCATTCCGGCGATCGGTGACTGGTACCAGGCTCCCACGGGGGTCCGGTTCGAAGTGATCGCCGTCGACGACGAGGACGGCTCCATCGACATCCAGCACTTCGACGGCACCGTCGAGGAGATCGAATTCGACGCCTGGGAAGAAAGCGAATTCCTGCCGGCCGATCCGCCGGAGGACTACTCGGGCTCACTGGATATCGAGCGGGACGACTACGGGATGGATCTCGACCGCGCCGCCGTCCGGGACTGGTCCGACCCGCTGGATTTCCTGGACCAGGCGGAATAAGGCTTGCCGACCGGCAGCTACGCGAGCGCCGAGGCCTGCGAGACCGCGTTCTACGACGCCTTTCGCGACGGCGACCTTGCCTCGATGCAGCATGTGTGGGGCATGGACGGCGAAGTCACCTGCATCCACCCGGGCCGCCCGCCGCTGGCCGGCAGGCGCGCGGTACTGCAGAGCTGGGAGGAGATTCTCGGCGCGACCGGCGGCGTGCAGGTGCGCTTTGACTGCCAGAGCCGCGTGCGCGGCGACGACCTCGCGGTGCACGTGGGCATCGAAGTCATCGGCCAACCGGACAGTGATGCTGCGCTGGTGACCGTGACCAACGTCTATACGCTGACCGAGCAGGGCTGGAAACTGCGCACACACCACGGCGGGCCGATCCATCGCGGCGCCAGCGCCCGCGGACCCGTGCACTAGCGGCGGCCGGCGCGAACCGGCTCACGCACCAGCGCGGTGCCCGAACGATCAACGACCTGAGACCAGCAATTCGCGCGCCAGGCCGTCGGCGATACCGCCGCCGCCGTTGGCCAGCACCGCCACCACCAGGCCTTCGGCCGGCACGACGGCCAGGAAGCTGCTGCACCCGGCCGTGCCGCCGTTGTGCCACACGAAGCGGCGCGCGCCGAGTTCGGCGTGATGCCAGCCCAGTCCCATGCCGGTGCCCGGGTGGCCCGGCACGGCCTGCGGCGCCAGCGCCGCGCCGACCCAGTCGGGCTCCGTCTGCAGGAGGCGTCGGCCGAGCGCGACCAGCTCATGCGCGCTGGCCTGCCAGGCGCCCATCGGCGCATAGGCATCGAAGCGCCAGGCCTTCACCGGCGCACCGGCCTGCGTGCCGACCGCCCGCCGCCCGGTGACCGCGTCCGGGTCGAGCACCGGGCCGGGCAGGTCGAGGGCTTGGAACACCCTTGCGGCCAGCAGGTCCTCGTACGGCTGGCCGACCGAGCGTGCCAGCAGCTGGCCGAGCACCGCCGTGCCGAGGTTCGAGTAGGCGAAGCGGCCGCGGCCGGCGGCCACGGTTTCCGGCATCACCCGAGCGAGGTCGGCGAAGATCTCGACAGTGGTGCTACCCGCATAGGGATCATCGCTGGTCATGCGCGCCTGCATCTCCGGGCCGCTCGCCAGGCGAGGCAGCCCGGAGCGATGGGTGGCCAGCTCCCCCAGGGTGATGGCCGCCAGCCCGGGCGCCAGCTCGAGGCCGTCCGGCAGCAAGTCGCCGATCGGCTGCTCCAGTTCGACCTCCCCGGCGGCGACCATCTGCGCCAGCAACAGTCCGGTGAGTCCCTTGGTGATGGAACCCGCCTCGAACACCGTGTCCGCATCGGGCGGCGCGCCGTCGCCGGCGTCTCCCCAGGCCTGGAACCGTGTGCCCTGCGCGTCGTGCAGGCCGACGACCACGCCGGGCGCCGCACCTGCCTGTTCGACGAAAGCCTGCAGTTGCGCCGCAACCGTCGCGTCGTCCGGCAGGCGCCCGGACTCAACCGGCGCCCGGGCGGGATCGGCCGCGGGCGCTTCGGCGGGCGCCGGCGCCACCTGGAAGCCCTCGACCCGCCCGTCCGGCCCGAACGCCCAGGTGACGGCGATCGGCATCGGGGCCAGGGACCAGCGACCGATGCGCTGGTAGACGGTGAACTCGCCCTGGCGCTGCACCGTCTCGCGCAGCACCTCGTCCTCTGCGCCGAGTTGCTCGCGGATCTGCGTGCTGAAGCCCCGCAACCCCGCGGCGCTGCCGATCACGCCCCGCAACTGCGCGCCGAACCGCGGCCAGAGGGCATCGGCCTCCCCCGCGAGAAACTGCGCCGTCAGCGCGCGTCCGTCCGCCAGCGCGGTCTCTCGCGCCGCGACCTCGTCCGCGGCTGCCGCCGTGTTGGCGTGCAGCGACATGCACCACAGGAATGTAATGGCCAGGCGGCCCGTGAGTCGTTTCATTGCTGGTCTCCTTCGGCGCCCGTGGGCACCTCGCTGATGAGCGCCTTCAGGTGCTCGCGGTAGTTCGCCAGCGCCGCTCGGCCGCTTTCGGTGATGGCCGCGCGCGTCTGCGGGCGCTTGCCTTCGAATCTCTTCTCGATGGTCACCAGGCCGCCCGCCTCGAGCTTGCTGAGGTGACTGGAGAGATTGCCCTTGCTCAGCCGGCAGGCCATCTCCAGGAAGCCGAACTCGGCGAACTCCGCCTGGCTCAGCACCGTGAGGATGGCCAGCCGGGCCGGCTCGTGGACCAGCCGGTCGACGTTCAATACGCCGTCGATCGCGCTGCGCGTGCTGTCCTTCATTGCAGCGGTGTCCGCGCCGTGAATTCGGCCCGCAGGGCGAGGTATTCACGGTGCTCCCGCAGACCGTACAGGACCGCGATCGCGGCGCAGGCGCCGACATAGAGCAGCCAGATCGCCGGGTAGTGACCGCCACCGATCACCACGGCCGACTGGCACATCAGCAGCACGCCGACCAGGAAGTCGCTGACGGACCAGAACCAGCGCCAGGCCACCACGGGCAGCACGGCAACGATCACCGCGTAGCCAAGCATGCCCGGACCGGGCAGTCGGCCGGCCTCCAGTGCCGCATGGACGAACACCCCCAGCACGATCACCGAAATCACGGCGAGATAGGCCACGATCAGGCGATGATTGCGCCGCTCCCTGGCCGTGGGCGCCTGCAGGGCCCGGCCGTCGCGCTGGTAATACCTGGCGCGCAGCAGCTCCTTGGCCAGCAGCCAGAGCGCCGGCGTCAGCGCCAGCGCGATGCGTTGCCAGAAGGCGAGCTCGGCGAAGGCGTTGGCGGCGAAGCTGGCCAGCAGCAGCAGGCCGCCGATCACCGAGCTGAGTCCGCCGGCACTGCGGGAGTAACGCGCATAGCGCGCCGCGCGGGCGGCCAGCTGGTCCAGGTCATCGAGGTTCATGGCCATCAGGCACCTCCAGGTCAACGCAAACTAGTTTGCAATACAAACCGGTTTGCGTCAACAGGGGCCTGCCGGCAGACCCGGCAGCCCGGCGCGACTGCCGGTGTCGCGGTCGGTCAGTCTCGCTCGGGCTCGGGCGCGCGCGCCTGCGTTTCCGGGTAGCGCCGCATCAGCACCAGCAAGAGCGGCAGTCCCAGCAACGCGATCCCGGCCGTCATGGCGAAGAACACCGCCCAGTCGCCGTCCAGCGCATCCACCATCCAGCCGCTCGAGGCGGACAGCCAGATGCGGCCGAGGTTGCCCGCCGAGGCCAGCAACGCGAACTGGGTGGCCGTGTAAGCGACGTTGCACAGGCTGGACAGGTAGGCGACGAAGGCCACTGTCGCCAATCCGCCCGTGAAGTTGTCGGTGATGACCGCGATGCGGAACACCACGGGATCGTTGCCGGACATTGCCAGCCACGAGTAGCTAAGATTCGTCGCGGCCGCCAGCAGGCCGGCGATCAGCAACGCCCGGAACAGGCCGATGCGCGCCACCAGCACGCCGCCCGCCAGCACGCCGATGCCGTTGGCGATGAAGCCGTAAACCTTCATCACCTCCGCGATCTCCACCAGGCTGAAGCCGAGCTCACGGTAGAACACGCCGGACATGCGTCCGAGCAGCGCGTCACCGAACTTGAACACGATGATGAACGCCAGCACCAGCAGCCAGCCCTCGCGCTTCATGAAGTCCACGAACGGCGCCACCACCGCGCCGTACAGCCACGCGGCCGCGCCCGCGAGGCGCCCGCGCAGCCACGACACGCGGCGCAGCAGCTCCGCCACTCGCGCCTCGTGCTCGAGCGTGTCGGCCGGCGGTCGGAACGGCGGCTCGGGGCTGAGCAGGATGGCGAGCATGCCGACGCCGACGCCCGCTGCAAGGAACAGATAGGCCGTGTTCCAGCCGAACACCTGCGCGAGGTACAGGCCACCGGCGCCGCCGATCAGCGTGCCGCCCAGGTGCCAGCCCCAGATGGCGGCCGCGGAGCCCGCGCCGTACTGCTCCGGGGACAGCACGTCGATGCGATAGGCGTCGATGACCACGTCCTGGGTCGCGGACACGAAGGTCACGAACAGCACGGCGGCGGCGACCGCGAACAGGTCCGCCGCGGGCTGGGCGCGCGACAGCACCACGATCGCTGCCACCAGCGACAGCTGGGTAAACAGCGCCCAGCCGCGACGACGGCCGAACCTCGCGCTGAAGAACGGCAGGCGCATGCGATCCACCAGCGGCGCCCACAGGAAATTGATGGCGTACGGCGTCGCGGCCAGCGCGAACAGGCCGATGTCGGTGCGCGAAACTCCGTCGTCGCGCAGCCAGATGGACAGGTTGGTGAACACCAGCGGCGCCGGCAGGCCGCTCGAGAAGCCGAGCGCGAGCAGGGTCGCCATGCGCCGGTCACGGTAAGGCTCGAGCAGGCGCCTGAGGGTGGCGATCACGTCGGCAGGTCGAAATCGTAGTCGAGGATCAACGGCGCGTGATCGGACAAGCGGTGCCCGGTGTAGATGTTCGCGCCGCGGATGCGGTCCGCGAGGCCCGGAGTGACCACCTGGTAATCAATGCGCCAGCCGACGTTTTTCTCGCGCGCACGGCCGCGGTTCGACCACCAGGTGTAGCGCTCGGGGCGAGGATCGACCGCCCGGAAGGCGTCCACGAAGCCCCAGCGGCCGAACAGCTGGTCCATCCAGGCGCGCTCCTCCGGAAGGAAGCCCGAGTTCTTCAGGTTGCCGCGCCAGTTCTTGATGTCGATTTCCTTGTGCGCGATGTTCCAGTCGCCGCAGATGACGTACTCGCGCGGCCGGCGGCGCACACGGCGCAGGAAATCCTCGAACTCGTCGAGGAAGCGGTACTTGGCCGCCTGGCGCTCCTCGCTGGAGGAGCCCGAGGGCATGTACAGCGAGGCGACCGACAGGCCGGGGAAGACCGCCTCGATATAGCGACCCTCCGGATCGAACTCGGCCGAACCGAAGCCGCGCACGACGCGCTCCGGCGCGCGTTTCGAGTACAGCGCCACCCCGCTGTAGCCCTTGCGCTCGGCCGCCAGGTAATGACAGTGATAGCCGGCCGGGCGGAACGCGTCGTCGCTGATCTGGTGCTCGTGCGCGCGCGTCTCCTGCAGGCACACCACGTCGGCGTCCTGTCCCGCCAGCCACTCGAAGAAACCCTTGCGGGCGGCGGAGCGGATGCCGTTGGCGTTGAGGCTGATGATGCGCATGTCGGCCGGGGTGCTGGGTCCGGCGTGTATCATACCGTCGGTCCGCCGCGACGCCCCGCGCGCGGCGCAAATTCCTCGCGGCAGGACGCGTCGATGCACAGTTACAAGCACGCCTTCATCGAGCTGGCCCTCGCCCGGGCCGCACTCAAGTTCGGCAGCTTCACGTTGAAATCCGGGCGCGAGAGCCCCTATTTCTTCAATGCCGGCCTGTTCAATACGGGGGCCGCGCTGGCTGAGCTCGGCGCCTGCTACGCCGATGCCATCGTGGCCGCGGGGCTGCAGTTCGACGTGCTGTTCGGACCGGCCTACAAGGGCATCCCGCTGGCCACGGCGACTGCAATGGCGCTCGCCGGGCGGCACGGCCGCGACCTGCCCTGGGTGTTCAATCGCAAGGAGGCCAAGGACCATGGCGAGGGCGGCAACCTGGTCGGCGCGCCGCTGGCTGGACGCGTGCTGATCGTCGACGACGTCATCACGGCCGGTACGGCGATCCGGGAATCCATTGGCATCATTCGCGCGGCAGGGGCCGAGCCCTGCGGCGTGCTGCTCGCGCTCGACCGGCAGGAGCGGGGCCGCGGCGAACGTTCCGCCGTGCAGGAGGTCGAACAGGACCTGGGGCTGCCCGTCACCAGCATCATCAGCCTGGCGGACCTGCTGGCCCACCTGGAGCACGGCGGCGGCGACCACCCCGAGCGGCTTGCCGCGCTGCAGGAGTACCGCCGGCGCTACGGCGTCGCGTGATAGCCCGCACACTACGGCAGCGGGCATGGCGTTATGATGTACCGGTGACGCGTCGGGTGACGCGGAGGTCATGCGCATGAAGACGAGAGACTTCTGGCTGGCGGCGATCCTGGCGACGGCCTGCGCCGCGACGGCCGTTCCGGCGGCCGCCGCCGGCAAAGTCTATCGCTGGGTCGACGAGCACGGCGTGGTCCATTACGGCGACGCCATCCCCCCCGAATACTCCAAGGAGCGCCACGAGGTGCTGGACGGACGGGGCACGCGCGTCACGGTCCACGGCGAAAAGCCCGAGCCGGACGCGCCCGCGCGGGACAACCGCGACCGGGCGCTGCTGGCGACCTACGGCTCCGTGGCCGAGATCGAGTCGGTGCGCGACCGGCGCATCGGCTACCTCGACGACCAGAACGAAGTCGCGCTGGATCGCCTGCAGAGCCTCCGCGCCCGACGGGAGGCGCTGGCGGACAATCCGGCGGCGATCAACGAGCTCGCCACCGTCGAGCAGCGGATCCGCGAGTACGACTACGAGATCTCCCGCCGCAACGCCGAGATCGAGCGCATTCGGGATCAATTCCAGGGAGACATCCGGCGCTTCGAGGAGCTCCGCGGCGCCGAAGGTTCGGCGGAAGACCAGAGCGAAGAGAGCGCGGCGCGCGCCGAAGCCACGCCGCCGGAACGCTAGGTCCGGACAACAGCCTTCAGTGGCGGCCGGAGTGGCCGAAGCCGCCGGCGCCGCGCTCGCTGGCGGAAAAATCCGCCACGATCTCGAAACGGGCGCGCACCACCGGCACCACCACCATCTGGGCGATCCGTTCGCCGGGCTGCACGGTGAACTCCGCAGCGCCGCGATTCCAGGCCGACACGAATACCTGACCCTGGTAGTCGGAATCGATGAGTCCGACCAGATTGCCGAGCACGATGCCGTGCTTGTGGCCCAGGCCGGAGCGCGGCAGCAGCACCGCCGCCAGGCCCGGGTCGTCGATGTGAATCGCCAGCCCGGTGGGGATCAGCTCGGTCTGACCCGGCTGCAGCACCAGCGGCGCATCGAGGCAGGCGCGCAGGTCGAGGCCCGCGGAACCCGGCGTGGCGTATTCCGGCAACGGAAATTCCGCGCCGAGGCGCGAATCAAGAACCTTGAGCTTGATGACCTGCATCCATCCTCTCCGCGATCAGTCGGACGAGCCGGTCGGCGAGTTCGGCCTTGCTGCCGCTGCCGAGGTCTTCCCGGCCACCGCCCGGCCACAGCACGAGCAGGGCGTTGTCCTCGCGATCGAAGCCGCAATCCGACCCCACCCGGTTGGCGGCGATCATGTCCAGCGACTTGCCCTCCAGCTTGCCCCGTGCATTGCCTTCGACGTTTTCCGTTTCCGCAGCGAAGCCGACTACGAACGGCCGCGGTGAGGCCTGGGCGACCTCGGCGAGGATGTCGGGATTGCGCAGCAGCGCCAGCGTCATCTCGGCGGCGCCCTTCTTGATCTTCTGCGGGGCCGGCGCCGCCGGCCGGTAGTCCGCGACCGCCGCCGCGGCGACGAACACCGCGGTGCCGGGCAGCTGGGCCTGCACTGCAGCGCGCATTGCAGCGGCGGTGTCCACCGGCACCACGCGCACGCCGGCGGGCGGCGCCAGGTCCACCGGCCCGCTTACCAGCACGACTTCGGCGCCGGCGCGCGCCGCGGCCGCAGCCACTGCATAGCCCATTCGTCCGGAACTGCGGTTGGTCAGGTACCGGACCGGATCCAGCGCCTCGCGGGTCGGCCCGGCCGTGACCAGCACGCGCCTCCCCGCCAGCACGCCGACGCGGCGGCCGGCCGCCACCGGCAGCCCGGCCGCGATCTCCGCCGGCTCGAGCATGCGCCCCTCGCCGGTTTCGCCGCAGGCCTGGTTGCCGCTGCCCGGACCGAGCACCGTCACGCCGCGGGCGGCCAGCCGGCGGACATTGTCCTGGGTCGCCGGGTTGGCCCACATGAGTCGGTTCATGGCGGGCGCCACCACGATCGGCGCCTCGGTGGCGAGACAGATGGTCGCCAGCAGGTCGTCGGCCAGCCCGGCGGCGAGCCGCCCGAGGAAATCGGCGGTGGCCGGCGCCACCAGCACCAGGTCCGCCCAGCGGGCCAGCTCGATGTGGCTCATCGCCGCCTCGGCCGACTCGTCCCAGAGGCCGCCGCGCACCGGGTGGCCGGACACGGCCTGGAAGGTCAGCGGCGTGACGAAACGCTCCGCGGCCGGCGTCAGCACCACGCGCACCTCAGCCCCCTGCTCGCGCAAGCGGCGGACCAGGTCGGGCGACTTGTAGGCGGCGATCCCGCCGGTGACGCCGAGAAGCACCTGTTTTCCCGCAAGAGTGGGCATAAAGGCTCCATGCCTTGACTGCGTCCGGCAGCTTAACCTGAGTGGCCCACGGATTGGCACCCCGACACTGGCCCAGCACCATGCCCCACCTCCCCATCAGAGACTGGCCGATGGCCGAGCGGCCGCGCGAAAAGCTGCTGGCCGGCGGGCCCGACCGACTGTCGGACGCCGAGCTGCTGGCTATCTTCCTGCGCACCGGCACGCCGGGCCGCAGCGCGGTCGACCTGGCACGCGAACTGCTGCTCGGCTTCGGCGGATTGCGCGGGCTGCTGACGGCGGACCTGGCCAGCTTCGTCGCCCGGCCCGGGCTGGGGCCGGTCAAGTACGTGCAGCTCCAGGCGGGCCTGGAGCTGGCGCGCCGCCACCTCGAGGAGACGGTGCGCCGCGGGCCGGCGCTCGGCTCGCCGGACGCGGTGCGGCGCTTCCTGCGGGCGCGCCTGCGGGACCTGCCGCACGAGGTCTTTTGCTGCCTGCACCTGGACAACCGCAACCGGGTGATCCATTTCGAGGAGCTGTTTCGCGGCACCATCGACGGCGCCAGCGTCCACCCGCGGGAGGTCGTCAAGCGCGCCCTGGCGCGCAACGCCGCCGCGCTGATCCTGGCCCACAATCACCCCTCCGGCGTGGCCGAACCCAGCCAGGCCGACGAGGTCATCACGCGCCGCCTGAAGAGCGCGCTGGCGCTGGTTGACATCCGCGTGCTCGACCACCTGGTGGTCGGTGACGGCGCCTGCGTGTCCTTCGCCGAGCGCGGCCTGTTGTAGGAAATTGGGGTCAGAGACGCATTTCCGAGGAAATGCGTCTCTGACCCCAATTTCCTGGCTTGCGCCGTGCTCGCGGCGGCGGCATAATGCCCGACTCTCCAATGGCCGGGCGACCGGTTTTTCCGAGGAATTACAGTCATGTCGCGAATCTGCCAGGTCACCGGCAAGGGACCCACCACCGGGAACAACGTTTCCCACGCGAACAACAGGACGCGCCGCCGTTTCCTGCCCAACCTGCACACCCACCGCATCTGGGTGGAGAGCGAGCAGCGCTTCGTGCGGCTGCGGGTCTCCCAGCAGGGGCTGCGGATCATCGATCGCAAGGGCATCGACACCGTGCTGTCCGAGCTGCGCGC
>DAOMOU010000046.1:0-12336 GCA_035444525.1 Gammaproteobacteria bacterium
TGCGCTCAAACAAGGAAAAACTCGCTCGGCCGGCCTATGACACCCCACACCCGCTACGACCGCGACGACAGCCACGCCCCGCCTTTGTGGGAACGCTGATCATTGCCAAGGTCGGCCAGTTCCCGCGCAACAGCGCCGAGCCGGGCAATGGCTGGCCAGCACCAAGGCGGCCTTGCCAGGCCGGGCAGCCGTTGACGCCAAGCCTTTCGACGCGGCAGCGGGGGTGGGGCGTCATGGGCGCGCTGAGTGAGCTTGGATTTCGCCGAGCGAAGCGCGCCCATGGCGGCGCACCGCCGCGGTCGACCGGAAACTGGTGTCTGACCCCGGTTGTTGGAAAAGGGTGTCTGACCCCGGTTATACGCTGTCGGCAAACTCGGCGACCACGCGACTCCAGGCGGCGGCCACGTTGCGGCGGTTGTAGCCGCCGGCGCCCAGCCCGAGCACCCGGCCCTTGGCGTGCTCGTCCGCCAGGCGGCATATCGCCCGGGCGGCGGAGCCGTGGGCATCCTCGCTGTACTGCAGGTGAGTCAGCGGATCGCCGGCCAGGCTGTCCGCCCCGGCCACGAATATGTAGAACTCCGGCCGGGCGTCCTGGAGGAAGGCCTCGCACTCCTGCCAGGCGGCAAAGAATTCCTGGTCGTCCGCGCCGGGATGCAGCGGGATGTTGAGCTTGCAACCCTCGCCGGGGCCGATGCCCGTCTCCTCGCGGTGGCCGGTGCCGGGGAACAGGAAGCGGCCGTCCTCGTGGATGTCCACGAACACCAGGTCCGGGTCCGACGCGAAGCCGTAGTACACGCCGTCGCCGTGATGGGCGTCGATGTCCACGTAGGCGATGCGCCGGATGCCGTGCTGTTTGCGGAGGTTTTCCACCAGCACGCCGATGTCGTTGAATACGCAGAAGCCCGACGTCTTGTCGCGGGCCGCGTGGTGCAGGCCGGCGATCGGGATGAACACCCGGCGCGCCGCCCCGCTGACCAGCAGCTCACCTGCCTGCAGCGTCGCGCCGACCACGTTGGCGGCCGAGTGGTAGACGCCGGGGAAGGCCGGCGTGTCGCCCTCGTCGAGGAAGCCGATGCCCTCCTGAGACATGCGCTCGATGAAGCGGACGTGGCGCGGCGTGTGGAACAGCTCGAGTTCGGCGCGGCTGGCGGGCCGCTCGGGGTCATCGATCCAGACCCGCTCCTCGATGCCGCGCTCGCGCAGGCTGCGCAAAAACACGTCGTGCCGGTCACGGCCGAACGGGTGGCCGTCGCCAAAGCCGTATTCGGCGATGGACTCGCCCGCGAGAATCCGCACCTCGGGTTTCTTCCGGCGCTTCAGGAACACCCGGCCGCTCCGCTCGAGAAGGTTTGCTGCCAGCATAAACCAGCGCCCGGCAGTTGACACGCGGCATTTCGGGGCGCCGACGCGGCCTGCTCCCGCTGCCTGTGACGGCCCTTGCCGTCCGGCCCGATTTCCCGCCACGGCCGGCGTGCTTCATAATGCCGCGCCCTAGACCCACCTCCAGAACGAGAACCATGGCGCAGTACATCTACACGATGAACCGCGTCGCCAAGGTCGTGCCGCCGAAGCGGTACATCCTGCGCGACATTTCCCTGTCCTTTTTTCCGGGCGCCAAGATCGGCGTGCTCGGCCTGAATGGCTCGGGCAAGTCCACCCTGCTCAGGATCATGGCCGGCCGCGACACCGAGATCGAGGGCGAAGCCAGGCCGCAGCCGGGTATCCGCATCGGCTACCTCGAGCAGGAACCGCAACTCGACCCGGCCAAGGACGTGCGTGGCAACGTCGAGGATGCGCTCGGCGACGTCAAGGGCGCGCAGGCGCGGCTGGACGAGATCTACGCCGCGTACGCCGAGCCGGACGCCGACTTCGATGCGCTGGCGAAGGAACAGGCGGAGCTGGAAAACCTGCTGCAGGCTTCCGGCGGGCACGAGGCCGACCGCACCATGGAAATCGCCGCCGACGCGCTGCGCCTGCCGCCGTGGGACGCGGACGTCACGAAGCTGTCCGGTGGTGAGCGCCGCCGCGTGGCACTGTGCCGGCTCTTGCTGTCGCGGCCGGACATGCTGCTGCTCGACGAGCCCACCAACCACCTCGACGCCGAGTCGGTCGCCTGGCTGGAACACTTCCTGCACGACTATTCCGGCACCGTGATCGCGGTGACGCACGACCGCTACTTCCTCGACAACGTTGCCGGCTGGATTCTCGAGCTCGACCGCGGCCACGGCATCCCCTGGAAGGGCAACTATTCGTCCTGGCTGGAGCAGAAGGAGCAGCGCCTCGAGCAGGAGGCCAAGAGCGAGGGTGCGCGCATCAAGGCCATGAAGCAGGAGCTCGAGTGGGTGCGCACCAACCCGAAGGGCCGCCAGGCCAAGAGCAAGGCGCGCATGGCCCGCTTCGAGGAGCTGTCCACCCGCGAGTACCAGCAGCGCAACGAGACCAACGAGATCTACATCCCGCCCGGCCCGCGCCTCGGCGACCAGGTGATCGAAGCGAAGAATCTCAAGAAGGGCTTCGGCGATCGGCTGCTGTTCGACAACCTCTCCTTCGAGCTGCCCAAGGGCGCCATCGTCGGCGTCATCGGCCCGAACGGCGCCGGCAAGACCACCCTGTTCCGCATGATCATCGGCACCGAGCAACCGGACGCCGGCGAGATCGTGCGCGGCTCCACCGTGGAGCTCGCCTACGTCGACCAGAGCCGCGACGCGCTGGACCCTAAAAAGACCGTCTGGGAAGAAATCTCCGAGGGGCAGGACATCATCCGCGTGGGCAACTACGAGACGCCCTCGCGCGCATACGTCGGGCGCTTCAATTTCAAGGGCACCGACCAGCAGCAGAAGATCGGCAACCTCTCCGGCGGCGAACGCAATCGCGTGCATCTCGCCAAGGTGCTGCGCGCCGGCGGCAACCTGCTGCTGCTCGACGAGCCCACCAACGACCTCGACGTGGAGACGCTGCGCGCGCTGGAAGAGGCGCTGCTGGAGTTCCCCGGCTGCGCGGTGGTCATTTCGCATGACCGCTGGTTCCTCGACCGCATCGCCACCCACATGCTCGCCTTCGAGGGCAACAGCGAAGTCGTGTTCTTCGAGGGCAACTACGCCGACTACGAGGCGGACCTGAAGCGCCGCAAGGGCGAAGAAGCGGCCCAGCCGCACCGGCTTCGATACAAGAAGATCATCTGAGACGCTGCACAAAGGGCTGGATTATGTTGAGTTGGTCGGGCGCGCTCCCCCGCCCGACTTGAGTTCCGGGGATGTGCCGGGTAGTTTCGGTTGCACGGCCCGCCGGCAGTCGATGCGCGGCGGCCGTTCAACAACAAGATAAGCCGCCACGGAAGGCGGACGAACCGACCTGTCTTGCCAAGGGGAGCCAAGATGATGATCCAGAAAACCGTTCCGGGCGTACTGCTCGGACTCTTCCTGCTATCCGTTTCCGCCAGCCAGGCGGGCGAGCCCGTAATCATCAAGTGCGCGGGAGGCTGCGATGCGGCCGCCGACAGCGTGCTCGCCGCCGGCGGCTCGATCACCTATCGCTACAAGTATGTCGACGCCATTGCGGCCACCGTGCCGGCACAACTTTTCGACCGCGGCAGTAACCTGCAGGGCGTCGAACGCGTCCTGAAGGACCTGGTGATCGATGCGCCGCAGGCGGTCGAGTCCGTCACTCTGGAGGACGACTTTGTCGTGCTGGACAGCGCCGCCCTCGAGCTGAGCCCGCAGGACTACAACGAGTCGGTGGCGCTCACGGGCGTAGGCCCGCTGTTCGCCGGCGGGCACCTCGGCGACGGCGTCAAGGTGGCCGTGATCGATTCAGGCACCGCACCGGTCTCCGCCTTCGGCCGCGGGGGCTGCAGCGTCACCGACCCGACCGTGATCGGCGGCGAGACCTTCATCGCGGCGGCCGGACCGACCGAGCCTTCCGCCACCAGCACGCTCAACGGGTCGCACGGCACCCAGGTGGGCACGCAGATCGCCGCCAATACGATTTTCGGGTTCGCCAACGCTGCCGTGATTTCCCAGTCCACGGTGGCCCACTCGCCGTCGAGCGCCATCGTCGACATCGTGCCCGGCGTGACCGGCATCCCGATGGTCGGCACGGCGCCCTGTGCGCAGATCTATGCGCTGAAGACTTTCCCGGCGTCCGGCGGCGGCGCGCCGCGATCGGACATCGCCGCGGCGATGGAACGCGCCATCGAGCTGCGGGAGAACTTCAACAACGGCGTGCCCTCCGCGCCGGTGTCCGGCTCCGGCACGGCGGCGGACCCCTACGTCTACGACTCGCTGAAGATCGACGTGGTGAACATGAGCCTCGGCGGGCCCACGACCTACGCCGGCTACGAAATCACCGACCAGCTGACGCTGAAAATGCTCGAGGTCGGGATCACGGTGGTCAATTCCGCAGGCAATGCGGGCCACGCGGCGATGACCGGCGGCAGCGCGGGCACCGGCTTCGGCACGTTGACAGCGGGTGCCGCCAACCTGACGCACAACGAGCGCATCCTGCGCGACGTCCAGTTCGGCCTCGGCATCGGCGCGCTGTACCGCGCCAGCGATCATCACCAGGTGGCGGACTTCAGTTCGCGCGGCCCGTCGGCAGACGGCCGGATCAACGTGGATGCCGTGGCCGGGGGCCTGGCCAACCTGGCCCAGTCGCCGACCGGCGGGATCGGCCTGGTCAGCGGCACGTCCTTCTCTGCGCCGACCATCGCCGGGGCGGCGGCCGTGCTGCACGGCGCGTTGCCGGGCGTCTCCGCACTGCAGGTCCGCAATGCGCTGGTCGAAACCGCCGATCCGGACGTGCTCGGCGACAATTCGGCACCGATCGACCGTGGCCACGGCTTCATCAACGTCGCGGCGGCCTACCAGGCGCTGGTGAACGGGCAGGTCAGCAACAAGCTGCCGTCCGGCCCGGAAAGCAACGCGGTGCGCGGCAACATCGCCAGCCTCGGCATCAAGACGCTCCAGGCCAAGGGGCGCGGTACGCGCGAAACCATCAATGGCCTCGTGCCCGGGCAGGTGGCGCATTTCTTCGTCAACACGACCACCGAAACCGAGGCGATCGTCATCCGGCTGAGCAACATCCGGCCCGAGCTGCCGCCGGAGGAGCAGAACTTCTTCTTTGGCGACGACCTGTTCGTCCTGGTCCAGGATGCCATCACCTCCACCGACGCCGTGCTCGACGGCGGCTTCATCGCCGACGACACCGCGCTGGTGGCGCTCAATCCGCAATCCGGCATTCTCAGGATCGCGGTGATGGGGGACTGGACGAATGCGGGACGGATTTCCGCCGACATCGAGATCCAGGAATTCAGCGGCCGCAAGCTCAAGAATTCCGCCCGGGATCGAGTGCGGGAGGGCGACGCACTGTTCTATTCGGTCACGGTGCCGAACGGGACCGGCCAGGCCAGCTTCGAGCTGCAATGGCAGCAGGACTGGGGCCGCTATCCCACGGATGACCTCGACCTGATCATCCTGACACCCGGTGGTGACGTGGTGGTCGACGGCGCCACGCTGAACAGCCCCGAGCGCGCCGTGATCGACAATCCCGTCCCTGGCGAGTACATCGTCATCGTGGACGGCTACACCGTATGGGGGAAACGCGGCAGCCAGGCGCAGTTCTCCCTGCACGCCTTCGACGACGCGGGCCGGGGTTTCAAGACCAAGGAACTTTGACACGATCGAGACCGATCGGTGAGTTGCGGGGCCGGCCAAAAGCCGGCCCCGCTTTTCTTTACCAGCACCGATCTGCCCGCCGGTGCACCCGCTCCATGCCGTACAGCAAATAGTGCTTGTCAGGCGTTCCCGGGATAGGTAGCTTTCGATGCTCGAGCGGCGACCAAGATCGCCGCCGCAGAACCAAGAAGCACGAAGCGGCCACGGACGGCTGACGTCCAATTTTCTTATCCAAGGGGGTCCAATGAAGCTTTCATCACTCGCCGTGTCATTGTCGGCGGCGGTGGCCACCGCGATGTCGGTTGCGCCACTTTCGCACGCCGATGACCTTGCGGTCGCCGACGTATCGCAGGTATCCATCGAGCACGACGTATCGCCCACGCGGTGGTTCGTCGAGTTTGCCGGGCCGCCGACGGTGCGGGGCGTTTCGCCAGGCGCCGTGCAACGCGAGCACGACGCCTTCCGGCGCGCAGCAGGCGCGGCCGGAGTCGAACTCAGGGAGCGATTCCGCTACCAGACGCTGTGGAACGGCGTCTCGGTCGAGACTTCCGCATCCGGCGCCGCGACGCTGCGCTCCATCCCGGGCGTCAAGGCCGTGTACCCCGTGGTGGAGTTCGATGCGCCGCCCGCCCCCGACAGCGGCAGCGTCGGCGACGTCGCCTCCGCCATCGCCCAGACCCGAGTGGACATCGCCCGCAGCGAGCTGGGACTCACCGGCGCAGGCATCAAGGTGGCGATCGTCGACACCGGTATCGATTACGACCATCCCGATCTCGGCGGCTGTTTCGGACCTGGCTGCAAGGTCGCCTACGGCTTCGACTTCGTCGGCGATGCATACAACGCGGGCGATCCCGCGAACAACCTGCCCATACCCGACGACGATCCGGACGATTGCAACGGTCACGGCACGCACGTCGCCGGCATCGTGGGCGCGAGCGCCGCTGCTGAAGACGGCGTTACCGGCGTGGCGCCGGACGTTACGCTGGGCGCCTACAAGGTGTTTGGCTGCGGTGGCTCCTCCAGCGCCGACGTCATCGTCGCGGCGCTCGAGCGTGCCTACGCGGACGGCATGCAGGTCATCAACCAGAGCCTCGGTGCTGCATTCCAGTGGCCCAGCTACCCGACCGCGACCGTCGGCGATCGCCTGGTCGAGCAGGGCGTGGTCGTCATCGCCTCGGCCGGCAACCAGGGGGCGACCGGCACTTTCTCGATCGGCGCACCGGGCGTCGGCCGGGACGTCATCGGGGTCGCCTCCTTCGACAATGCCCGGGTGCGCGCCCCGTACTTCGAGGCGGGCGGCAACCGTATCGGCTACCAGACCATGACGTTCTCCAGCGCGGCTCCGACCTCGGGCAGCGAGGAGATCGTCTACATCGGCCAGGCCTGCAACACCGACGCCCTGCTGGCCGACCCGACCGGCAAGGCGGCGCTGGTGGTACGCGGCGTCTGCGGCTTTGCCGAAAAGGCGGTCAACGCGGTCAATGCCGGCGCCACCGCAGTCGTGGTGTACAACAACGTGGCCGGTATCGTGGCCGGGACCCTCGGTGCGCCGCAGGGCTTTTCCCAGCCGGTGGTCGGCATTTCCCTGGCGGACGGCCTGTTCCTCAGGGGCCTGGCCGCACCGGCGACCATCACCTGGACGGACGGCATCGATCGCTTCCCGAATCCGACCGGCGACCTGATCTCGGCGTTCTCGTCCTGGGGCATGTCGCCGGATCTCCAGATCAAGCCGGATCTCGGCGCGCCCGGCGGCGCGATCTACTCGACCTACCCGCTGGAGGCGGGTGGCTATGCCACCTTGAGCGGCACATCCATGTCCGCGCCGCACGTTGCCGGCGCGGTGGCCCTGTTGCTGCAGGCGCGCCCCGGCGTCCGAGCGGCCGATGTGCGCGACCTGCTGCAGAATACGTCTGAGCCGAAGCGCTGGTCGGGCAACCCCGGCCTCGGCTTCCTCGATCCGGTGCATCGCCAGGGTGCCGGCATGATCGACATCGTGTCTGCGATCCAGAGCCCGCTGCACGTCTCCCCGGGCAAGCTGTCGCTCGGCGAGGGCGAGGCCGGACCCCATGCGGTGCGCCTGACGCTGCGCAACGATGGTGATGAGGACGTTACGCTCGCGCCGAGCTTCGTCAACGCGCTGAGCAGCTCGCGCTCGATCGCCCAAACGGGTACCGCCAACGCACCCGGACCGAATCCGGGACTCGGCCTGTTCCTCGGCAACGCGGGGGTGGCGTTCGGGTCAGCCGCCGTCACCGTGCCGGCCGGCGGCGTGGCGACGCTGGATGCCGTGATCACCCCGGCCACCGCACCGGACAACGCCATGTACGGCGGGTTCATCGTGCTGACGCCGAACGGCGGCGGGGAAACCGTGCGCATACCGTACGGCGGCTTCGTCGGCGACTACCAGGCGATCCAGCCGCTTGACGGGCACATCATCCAGGTCGGCGCTGACCTGTTCCTGAGCGGCTTCCCGTGGCTCACCCGGCTGGTCGGAACGAGCTACCAGAACCTGCCGGACGGCGGCACCTTCACCTTGGTCGATGGTGACGTGCCCTATTTCCTCGTCCACTTCGGGCATCACGTGGAGCGGCTCGAGTTCCAGGTGGTCAACGCATCGAACGAGCGGCCCGTGCATCCGGTGTTCTCGAACTTCGTCGAGATCGACGACATCGGCCGCAATGCCACGAGGACGCAGTTCTTCGCCTTGACCTGGGACGGCACGCGCTTCCACAGCGCGGGCAACCCGGACCTGTACAAGGTGGTTCCGAACGGCGATTACAAGGTCAACATCAAGGCGCTCAAGCCGCTCGGCGACCCGTCGAACCCGGACCACTGGCAGGTCTGGACCTCGCCGACCGTCACCATCGCGCGGCCGGAGGAGCCGAAGAAGAAGACCATCAATCTCAAGGGCAAGGGCCCGAAATAGCCTTGCCTGGCTAGCTCCCCCGCCGTCCTGCGGGGCCCAGGGCCTCCCCTTCGGGGGAGGCCCTTTTCATTTGTGGCCGGTCGGTGCCACAGGCGCCCCGCCAGGCTGCACCTTGCTACCGAGCCGGTCGCGCCGACAGGTACTTCTCACGCCGCAGCTGCTTGAGGGTGAATCCCATGGCCTTCAGGATCTCGACCGATTCGTCGATCATGCCCGGGTTGCCGCAGAGATAAACGACGTCCTTTTCCGGGTCGAGATCCAGGCTGCTGTACGTCGTCTGCACGTAGCCAGGGCGTTCCCAGGGCTCGGGATCGGCGGGCAGCTCGCGGCTGTAGCAGCCGGTGAACTCGAAGCCGGGAAGCGTCCGCGCCGCGGCGATGAAGTCTGCGCCGAACAACAACTCCTCGCGCCGCCAGACGCCGAGCACCACGTGCGCGCGGAAACCGGCCTTGAGCCGCTCGCCGAGCAGCGGCAGCATGGCGCGGTAAGGCGTGATGCCGGTGCCCGTGCCGACCAGCACGTAGCGGCAGGGCGGCTCTTCGCGCAGCACGAAGCGGCCGAACGGGCCGCTGGCCTGCAGCTCGCCGCCCGGCGCCAGCGTGGACAGGGCCTCGGTCGCCAGCCCGCCCGCCACCGGCGACATCGCGATTTCCAGCAGGCCGTCAGGGCCGGGCGGGTTGGCGATGCTGTAACTGCGGTGCGTGCCACCCGAGGCCGCTTCGAAATGCAGGTTGAGGAACTGGCCGGGAGCGTATTCCAGCGTGCCGTCGTCGCTCTTGCGGAACGCCAGGTGCAGCACGTGCGGCGTCGCCATGCGGCGCCACTCGAGCCGGACGGGAAAAGTCTCGATCGCCATGGGGCGCGAATCTTCCGGGTTAGCGGCGGCGAACACAAGTCCCGCAACCCGCCTCCCCGGCCGGGCTTGCTATAGTTCGCTTCTCGCAAGACCCGGCATTCCGAGGAGAGCCATCCATGAAATCCTGGATCATCCCGACCGCCCTGCTGGCCGCCACGCTGATGGCAGCCCCGGCCGGCGCCCACGACCACGATGCACTGGCCAAGGCAATCGCCGGCAGTCACCGCGCCGAGGCCAATGTCGCCCGCGACGGGGCCCGCCACCCCGGGGAGACGCTCGAGTTCTTCGGCTTCGCGCAGGGCCAGACCGTGGTGGAGGTTTCGCCGGGCGGCGGCTGGTACACCGAGATCCTCGCGCCGGTGTTGCGCGGCCACGGCAAGCTGGTGGCGGCGCATTTCCCGGAGGATTCCGACTCCGCCTACATGCAGCGGGTGCGCGGCGAGTTCCTGGCCATGCTGGCCGCTGCGCCGGCGGTTTACGACGAAGTCGAGGTGATCGGCTACAAGACCGGCAGCGACGACGCGCTCGGCGCGCCGGGCAGCGCGGACCTGGTTCTGACCTTCCGCAACCTGCACGGCCTGTACCGCCAGGGCAACCTCGAGGCCTTCATCGCCGACGCCTTCGCGGTCCTGAAGAGCGGCGGCACCCTCGGCGTGGTGCAGCATCGGGCGCCGGCCGGCAGCGATCCCGAGGCGGGCAAGGACAGCGGCTACCTGCCGCAGGACTGGGTGGTGGCGCAGTTCGAGGCGGGCGGCTTCAAGCTTGCCGGCAGCGCGGAGATCAACGCCAATGCGAAGGACACGGCCGACCACGAGGGCGGCGTGTGGGCCCTGCCGCCGACGCTGCGGCATGGCGACAAGGATCGCGAGAAATACCTGGCGATCGGCGAAAGCGACCGCATGACGCTGCGCTTCACCAAGCCCTGATTTGGGGACATTCCCCAATTCACAGCTTGTCGGCCAATTGCCCGAGCACGCGCAGCAATCGCTGTTGTGCTGCAGCAAAGCGGGGATGCTCGGGCCCGCCCGCCGGGTCGGACTCGTCCATGTAGACGCGCTGGGCCATTTCGATCTGGATGGCCTCGACGCCCGCCTGACGGCCATAGTGGTCCGTGATGTAGCCGCCCTTGTAGGGCGCATTGAGCGCCACCGACAGGCCCTGGGCAACGAAGCCGTCCCGCAGCAGTTCACGCAGCCAGCCGCCGCAGGTCGCGCCGTCGCGATCGCCCAGGTAGATCTCGTCTTCGAGCGCACCGTGCAAGCGGTTCGGCGCGGACGCCACGCTGTGTGCGTCGACCAGCACCACGCGGCCGAAGCGCGCCCGGGTCTCGTCCAGCAGCGCCTGCAGCCGCGCGTGGTAGGGCGCATGCCAGGCGCGCCTGCGCCGTTCGACCTCGTCGGCGTCGGGCGGGCTGCGGAATACCGCCTCGCCCTGGAAGGTTTCCAGCGGCACCAGCCCGGTCTCGAAGCGGCCCGGATAAAGCGCGCGCGGCTGTGGCGGCCGATTGAGGTCCACGGCGAATCGGCTGACCGTGGCGAAGATGGTGGTGGCGCCAAGCGCCGGCAGGAAGTCGTACAGCAGGTGCAGGTGCCAGTCGGTCATCGGCTGCGCCAGCATCGCGGGCGAGGCCAGGCTGTCCCGGACCTCCGGTGGCAGCCAGGTGCCGGTGTGCGGAATGCTGACAACCAGCGGCACCGGCGGCGCCGTCGGCGCACGCTCGCCGAAGGGCGCGACGTCGGGCTGCGTCGGTGTCCGCCCCGGCGGCGTCATGCCCGTCCGTCCGTGCCCATGATGCGTCGCACCGCCGTGCCGAAATCACCCTCTTCCAGCGGCGCATTTCGCTGGCCGCCGACCCAGGCCTGCTCGAGGCAGCGGCTGTCGCCGGCCGTGACGAGCGCATCGAGCACCGCCTCGACGCCCGTCGCGCCGGCGAACAGCGGGTGGCCCGGATCGACCGTCACCAGGTCCGCGAACGAGCCGACTTCGATGGTGCCCACGTCCCGGCCGAGCGCGGCGGCGCCGCCGGCCGCGAGGCGCCGCCACAGGGCGCCACCCAGCCCGGCGGCATCGGCAAAGCAGCCGCGCCGCCCGGTCAGCAGGCGCTGGCCGTATTCGAGCCAGCGCAATTCCTCGACGGCGTCGATGCGCACGTTGCTGTCCGAGCCGATCGCCAGCCGGCCGCCGGCCGCCGCGAATTCTGCAGCGGGAAACAGCCCGTCACCGAGGTAGGCCTCGGTCAAGGGGCAAAGCACCACGGTCGCGCCGCTGTCGATGATCAGCGCGCGCTCGGACGGATCGGCGTGGGTGGCATGCACGAGGCTCCACTGCGGCCCGAGTTGGACGGTGTCCGCCAGCAGTTGCACGGGGCGGCGGCCGGTCGCCGCCAGGCAGGCTTCGACCTCGGCCGGCTGCTCGGAAATATGGATATGGATGGGCCGATCCGCCCCCAGCAATTCCCCTGCGCCCAGCGCCATGTCCGCGATCATCTCGGCCGACACGGCGCGCAGCGAGTGCGCGGCCACGCCGGCGCAGTGTTCCGCATACATCGCCACCAGCGTGAGAAAGTCCTCCACATCGCGATGCAGGAAGCGCGCCTGGCCCGGGCCGGCCGGCGCGTCGAAACCGGCGCGCTGGTAGAACACCGGGATGAATGCGAGACGGATGCCGGCGTCCGAGCCGGCGCGGATCACCGCCTCGATGAGCTCCGTGGCGCGCTCGCCGTCTGCCCGCCGGTGCAGGTAATGGAACTCGGCCACCGACGTGAAGCCGGCCGCCAGCATGTCGCGGTAGGCGCGAAAGGACAGCTCGTAAAGCGCATCCGCATCCAGCCCGGCCGCCAGTCGGTACATCGCTTCGCGCCAGCTCCAGAAGCTGTCGGCGCC
>DAOMOU010000047.1:0-11613 GCA_035444525.1 Gammaproteobacteria bacterium
CGGCGGCCGCGAGACACACGCCCCTGGGCGCCCCGGTGCTGCCGGAGGTGAAGGAAATCTTGGCGGTGCCGGGCGGCAGCGGCGCCGGCGACACGATGCGGCGCATCCAGGTCAGCCCCTGCCAGTGCCCGGTGATGCCGAAGTCGAGGTCCAGCGCGCCGATCCGGGCGGGCTGGTCGGTCAGCACGGTGTCGGCGCCGGTGTGCTCGAGCGCATGCCGCAGCTGTGACGCGCTGAAGAACGCCGGCAGCGGCAGGTGCACGACGCGCGCAGACTGGCAGGCGAGGTCGGCAATGATCCAGGCCGGCCCGTTGTCGGCGAGCACGGCCGCCACCCGCGCAGCGGCCAGCCGTGGCTGCAGCGCACGGACTTCGGCGAGGACTTCGCCGGCCGACCAGTCCCGCCCGGGTGACTGCAGCAGCACTTCGCGCGGATCGCGCGACACCAGCAGGTCCGGCCAGAAGGACTCAGTCACGACACACCGCCCTCTCCAGCGCCAGCCGGATGCGGCCGGCGACCACCACCGGCCGGCTGTCGTAGTACCGGCCCCAGCGGTCCGCCTGCTCACCGAGCCGGCGCTGATCCGCAGCCGCGATCGCCAGCGGCGGCAGCCCCAGCCGCCGGAATATGGCGATCAACTCGTCGGTCGCGGTGAACACCACCCACTCGAAGCCGAGGCGATCGAGACGGTCGGCCAGCGCCAGGATGACGGCCACTGTGCCGCCCGGGGTGTCGGACGCCAGGTGGCCGACCTCGACAATGCGCGCACGGCTGACCGCATGGCCCGCGACGCGGCCGACTGCAGCTTCCACCGGCTCGTCCAGGTAACACTCCAGGAACAGCGCTTCGTCGGCCGCGCTGCGCCAGCCGGCGGCTGCCGCAATCCGCCCGCTGCGCTCGAGCAGGACCAGGTTTGGTGCGAAGTGCTGCAACACCGCGCCGTGGCGGCGTCGAAAGATCCCGCTGATGAACGCCTCGCAGGCGGCGCGCCGCGGCGATCCGGTGATGGTGTGCCTGGGGACCAGGCCGCGCATCACGGCCCGCGCGGCATGTTGAATGGCAGCCAAGTCGACGTTCCCCTGCAGTTGACCGGATGCAGAGGCTAGCCGTGCTCGCTTAAGCCAGTCTTAAGGGCTCTTGACCAGAATCAATGTCCGCCCGGCGGCGTTGCGCTTTACTTGCGGCAGCCGTCGCCTCCATCAGACCCGCGGATTTACCCAGGAGCGCGCCATGAGCACTTCCCTGCGCCTGTTCACCTTACCCGTCATCGGCGGAATCGCCGTGCTCGCGCTGCTCGCCTGGTCGGCCCCGGCCCCGGCCATGCCCGCCTTCGCGCGCCAGTACAACGTCAGCTGCCAGATGTGCCACAGCGCCTTTCCGCGCCTCAACGAGTTCGGCGAGTATTTCGCCGCTGAGAACATGCGGCTGCCGAACTGGCGCGACACTACGATGGACGCCGGCGACGACCGGCTGGCGCTGCCCAAGAGCCTGCCGCTGGCGATTCGCGCGCAGGCCTACGTTCAGGGGCGTGACAGCGAGGAAGTGGACTATGCCACGGGCCCGACCGGCAACGACTCCTCGTTCGACGTGCAGGCGCCCTACCTGGTGAAACTGCTGTCCAGCGCGCCGCTGTCGGACAACATCACCTATTACTTCTACGGCATCTTTGCCGAAAAAGGCGGCAACGGCGAAGTCATCATCGAGGACGCCTGGTTCAGCTACGCCGACATCGCCGGCAGCGGTGTCGGCGGCATGCTCGGCCAGTTCCAGATTTCCGACCTGATGTTCCCGCGCGAAGTGCGGCTCACCTTCCAGGACTACTACGCCTATCGCGCCGCCGGGATCACCTATGATCGCGGCATCATCCTGGACCGGGCCTTCGGACCCGTGGACCTGGCCTTCGGCCTCACCAACGGCAACGGCATCCAGGAGAACGTCACCATCAACAGTCCCGGCTACAAGCGCCCGGACCACATGTTCGACAACGATTCCGGCAAGAGCCTGTTCGGCCGCATCGGCACGACCGTCGGTCCGGTGAACGTCGGCCTGTTCGGCCTGGTCGGCGAGCAGCGCAGCGCCGCGGGCTTCGCCGGTGCGGACCGGGGCAGCCGCGACACCGACAAGACCATCTACGGCCTGGATTTCTCCGGCGCGTTCAATGCCCGCACGCACTGGTACGCGCAGCTGCTGTGGAACCGGTGGGACGAGTTCCTCGATGCCGACCCGACCGCCGACTACGACTGGTTCGGGGGCTTCGCCGGCGTGGACTTCATCATGAACGACCGCTGGGCGTTGTCGCTGCTCTACAACTACGCCGACGCCAGCGACTTCGACGGCACCGGCACCGTGTTCGAGGGCATCGACATCAATTCCCTGACCTTCGGCGCGGCGTACTATTTCATGCGCAACGTGAAGGCCGTCATCGAGCTCAACGTTGACCTGCTGAGCGAGCAGACCGGCGGGCCGCCCTTCGTGGGCCACCAGTCGAAGGAGAACTACCTGCTGGTGGGGTTCGACGCGGCGTACTGAGGGCTCCCGCACCGCCGACACGCCCCCGGGGAGGGTATACCCTCCCCGGGGCGCAGGTTCAGAACGTCACCCCCAGCGTCAGCACCACCCGCCCGTCGGCCCACTTGCCGGGTCCGAGGAACGCCTCCACGTCCGAGTCGTAGCCCGAGGTGTCGAAGTACGACAGGTCGGCGCTGAAGTTGCCCCAGCTGCGGTTGATGCCCAGCTGGTAATCCCAGTAATCGCTGCCGGCGGCACGCGAAATGTCGTTGAAGCCGGCGGCGAGCCTGAAATTGAAGCCGGTCTCGCCGAGCGGCGCATCCGCGGCGAGCTGGTAGAAGAAGGCGCTTTCACCGGTGTTCACATAGTCATTGGCATAGGCCACCGTGGCGCTGTAGCGCTCGGCGAAACCGAGAATCGCAGTGAACTCGTTGTAATCGATGTCGAAGCCGGGGTTCGAGCCCGGGTAGGTGTAGCGGGCCACCGAAAGGTCCAGCGTCGCGTCGTCGGTGAGGCCGAACACATAGCCGACGAAGAAATCGAGCTCCATGTCGATGCCGTCGGGCTGGTCGAAGTCGACGTTCGATGCCCAGATGCCGGCGTAGAAGCCGGCCCCGTAGCCGATGTCGAGGCCGGCCTGCACGGCCGGCCCCTCGTCGGTCTGGGAGACGCCCCGGAAAACGTAGTCGCTGGTGGCGGTGAGCGACCCGCCGATCCACCAGCCGTCTTCGGCGTGCACGGCGGCGGGCGCCGCCAGCATCATGCCGCCCGCCAGCGCGGCGGCGAGCAGCGGGGTCCTCGAGTTGTACTTGGTCATATTGTCGATCCTCTTGTCATGCATGGGGTGGCACGGGGCGGCGAGCGGCGCTCAGCGGCCGTTCTTCGGCCGGATCTCCGGAAACTCCGGGCGGCCGTCGTGGCGGAAGTACGCACCGGGCGGCCCATAGGCGGCGGCCGGCTCCGGGAAGCGATACAGCAGCAGGATGTAGGCCGCCGCCGAGACGAAGCTGGAGACGAACAGGCCGGTATCCGCGCCGCCCAGCAACGCCGCCCCGGGGGCGACGTACCAGCCGGTGTTGATGAACAGCGAGCCGGCCGCGACGCCCAGCGCCCAGGCCGTGGTGGCCTGCCAGTTCAGCCCGCCCGCAAACCAGTAACGACCGCCGATCTCGCCACGGTTGAACACCTGCAGGTGGTCGGCGTAGTAATAGCCGCGCCGGCTGATCAGTCCGACGATGTTGACCACCACCCACGGCGCCCCGAGGATCACCAGGATGGCGAGGAACGAGGTCACCAGCAGGGCGACCTGCTCGTAGAACGCGCCGATGTACACCAGCAGCGTCGAGATCAGGCCCAGGCCGATGGTGCACTCGACCCGGCTGAAGCGCGTCACGATGGCCGAGAAGTCCAGGCCCATGCTGTAGATGTTGATCACCGCCTGCGCGGTGCCCGCCACCAGGCCGATGTACAGCAACGGCAGCAGGTACCAGGTCGGTGCGTTGACCACCAGGCCCAGGGCGTAGTCCATGGTGGGATCGGCGAACGACGCCGAGGTGTAGGCGCCCCACACGTAGGCGCCGCCCATGCCGATGAAGCCGCCGAGCCAGGTGACCACCATCAGCTGCCGGTCGCTGTAGCGCTTGCGGGAGACGTGCCGCGTCCAGTCGCCGGCGTAGGGCCCGTAGGAGTTGGTGGTCGCTGCGCAGACGATGGCGCCTGCGATCCAGGTCGGCCAGAAGGAGCCGAGCGCATAGTCGCCGGGCTGGTAGCTGGCGTCGAAGGTCGGGTAGTAGGCGAAGATACCCACCACCATCAGCACGCCGGCGGTAGGCACCATCAGCTTGCAGAACACCACCATGTTGGCGTGCCCCAGCACGGCGATGCCGACCATCACGATCGACACCAGCGCATAGCAGAGCAGCTGCAGCTCGAGCTGCGAATCCTCGGTGCCGGTGACGCGCGCCACCGAGCCGGCCAGTACGTCACCGGCCGCCCAGACACACAGGGCCGCGAAGACGATGCAGGCCGTCACGCCGAGCAACGAACCGATCAGCCGCCCCTTGGCGCCGAAGTGCGCACCGCTGGCCACCGGGTTGTTGGTGCCGGTGCGCGGCCCGAACAGCGACATCGGCGCCAACAGGAAGGAACCCACGGCCGTGCCCACGACGATGGCGCTGAGCGCCTCCCACCAGCCGAGGCCGAGCGATACCGGAATCCAGCCGATGATGATGATCCCGAAGGTCATGCTGCCGCCGAACAGGATCCAGAAGACGTTGATCAGCTCCGATCGTCGCTGGTCTTCCGGGATGTACTCGACGCCGACGTTCTCGATCCGGCCGACGCGGTCGACCACCTCGTTCACGCGGCCTGTGTTCTGGTGCGGTTGCTCGCTCATGAGCCTGTTCCTCCAACTGGCGTTTGTTCTGGTCTTGTGTTTCGTTTCCAGTCCTTTGGAACGGCGTCCCTGCCGCAGCCGGCGGGCGACAGGGCGACGGCTCCCCCGGGCCGTCGCCCTGCCTGAATGCTCTACCGATGGCTCCCTGCGCGTCCTCGGCCTGTCCGCCCCCAGCGGTCAGACATGCAGCAGGTACTCGTCGCGCTCGCGCTGCGGCACCGGCAGGTTGGCCTGCTCCCACTCCTGCCGCTTGGTGTCGACGTAGTCGCGAATGAAGCCGGGCGCGAAGACCTCGTGGACCAGCGGGTCCTGTTCGAACGCTTCGACGGCGTCGACCAGCGACCGCGGCAGGTTCGCGATGTTGCGATCCGCGTAAGTGAGCGTGTCGTTCGGCGGCCCGGCATCCAGGTTCTCCCGGATGCCCTCCATCCCCGCTGCGAGCATGAAGGCGGCGACCAGGTAGGGGTTCGCCGCCGGATCCACGCTCCGGTTTTCGATGCAGGGCCGGTTTTCGGGCCAGCGGATCATACAGGAGCGGTTGTTGTGACCGTAGCTGATCTTGATCGGCGCCCAGGACACCGAACCGTCCATCAGTCGCGGCACCAGCCGGCGGTAGGAGTTCACCAGCGGGTTGGAAAGCGCCGTCAGCGCGCGCGCGTGCTTGAGGATCCCGGAGGTGAAGGCACGGCACTCCGCCGTGAACCGCTTGCCGTCGCGCAGCGCGCTCTTCTGCTCCCCCGTGGCGTGGTACAGGCCCATGTTGAAGTGGTTGCCTGAGCCCCATACGGTCTCGTAGGGCTTGGGCATATAGGTCGCGCACAGCCCGAACTGCTTGGCCACCTGGTGGGTCATCAGGCGGAACAGCACCATCCGGTCGGCCATCTCCAGCACCGACTTGTAGTAGAAGTCGATCTCGTACTGGCCCTCGCCGCCCTCCACGCCCATGCCGTAGGCCTCGAGCCCGATACCCGGCATGTACTCCACCAGGCGCTGCAGGAAGTCGGCCGTATCGAGCAACGTCTCGACGTCGTAGGCCGGGCTTGGCTTGACGTAGGCTGAAGGCGTGACCGGGATGAGATGGCTGGCCTCCTTCCCGAGCGATTCGGGCCGGAACACGTAGAACTCCGGCTCCACGCCGAGCGTGGCCGTGTAGCCCTGCTCACGGGCTTTCTCCACCTGTCGCTTCAGGATCGAGCGCGGGCACAGCTCGAAGGGCTCGCCCTTGTCCGACCACATGTCCGCCGCCATCCAGGCGAAACGCGTGTCCCAGGGCAGCACGGTCAAAGTGTCGAGGTCCGGCAGCGAGGTCACTTCTTCTTCGACCGGGTTCATGGTGCCGATGCCGCAGATGCCGCGCGGTGTGTAGCGCGCGAAGCCGCCGAGCAGCTCCGGCAGCCGCTTGATCGGCGTCGCCTTGGCGCGTGCCCGCCCGAGAATGTCCACCCAGCTTCCCAACACGTAGCCGACGCCCTGCTCGGCCAGCGAGCGGACCACCTCCTCGTGGCTGGGGTCGACCGGTCTAAGCGTATCCATCTCCTCTCCTTTGCTGTTTTGCTGCACCTGCAGCAGCGAGCGGCCCTTGTTCTTTGCCTTTCGCGGCGTGTTGCGCGCGACGACGGATCGAATATACTCACAACTTATTTAGTCAGTCAATTAACTTTTTCGAGGAGACGCCGCAGCATGAAAGTCGCAAACGCCACGCCATCGGAACAAACGCAGCAAACGCCGAACGAAACGGCCTTCCGCAACATGACCGGCGCGGAGCCCGTGCTGCTCGATGTGGCCCCGGCGATCGATGTCATCCCCGGCTACCAGCGCAACGTCATCCTCACGTCCGGGCCACCGCTACCCTGGGACCAGTACTACGGCGGCCAGCGTGATGCGGTGATCGGCGCAGCCCTCTACGAGGGTCTCGCGCGCAACGCGGAGGAGGCAGACGCCCTGATCGCTCGCGGCGAGATTCGTCTCGCGCCTTGCGGCGAGTTCGACTGCGTGGGCTCGCTGGCCGGCGTCTACTCGGCCTCCATGCCGGTGTTCGTTGTGCAAAACAAGACCCACGGCAATTTCGCCTACTGCAACGTCTACGAGGGCAGCAACCCGCGACGGCTGAACTACGGCGTCTACGACGAGGGCGTGCGCGCCCGGCTGAATCACATCGGCATGGCGGTGGCACCGGTCATCGGCGCAGCGGTGCGAGCGGCCGGCGAAATACCCCTCAAGCCCATCATGAAGCGCGCGCTGCACATGGGCGACGAGCTGCACAGCCGCAACACCGCCGCATCGCTGCTGTTCGGGCGCGAGCTGTTCCCCTACCTGCTCGAGCTTCGCGAGGAGCGCGCCGCCCGCGTCGCAGAGACGGTGCGCGTGCTCACCGAGGACCATTACTTCTTCCTGCGCCTGTCCATGGCGGCGGCCAAGACCATGGGCGATGCCGCCCACGGCGTCCCCGGCAGCTCGCTGGTGAGCGCCATGGCCTTCAACTGCCGGCACTTCGGCATTCGCGTCAGCGGGCTGGGCGAGCGCTGGTTCCTCGGCCCGCACCCGGAGGTGCATGCCCGGCTGTTCGACGGCAAGACCGAGGCCGACATCACCTGGATGGGCGGCGAGAGCACCATCACCGAGACAGTCGGTATCGGCGGTTTCGCGCAGGCCGCCGCCTTTCCACTGCAGGCCTACCAGGGCGGATCACCCGAGGCGATGGTGGACAACAACGTCAGCATGTACCGCATCACCCACGCGGAGCACCCGGACTTCCGCATTCCTTTCCTCGCCTACCGGGGCACGCCGACCGGCATCGACGTGCTCAAGGTGCTGGAGACCGGCGTTACGCCGGTCATGGACCTCGGCATCGCCGGCAAGGGCGGCGGCCAGATCGGCGCCGGCCTGGTGCGGGCTCACATCGGCTGCTTCGAGGCGGCGGCGCGCGAGTTTCGCGCACAATACGGCGAGACCTGATCAGCTCCGGCCCGCGCCGGATGCGGCGCGGGCCCGGGACCAGGCGGCAGGAGGCAGGCACGCGGCATGCTCAGCAACAGCTATTTCTGGCAGTCGGGCCTGGTGTTCCTCATCGGCCTGGTGCCGTTCCTGGAGATCTACGTGGCGATCCCGGCCGGGCTCGCCATGGGTCTCGACCCGGTATCCAGTTTCGCCTGGGCGACGCTGGGAAACTGCCTGCCACTCGCGCTGGTGCCGCGTTTCCACGACTGGGTGCACCGCCATGAGCGCCTCGGCGGCTGGATCGACCGCTTCATCAGCGAGAAATGGGAGCGACGCTTCAACCGCTACGGCAAGGGCGCGCTGCTGGCGTTCACCCCCTGGGTCGGGGTGTGGGCCACGGCGGCCAGCGCCGCCGCCCTGCGGGTCGCCCCGAACGTCATCGTTTTCTGGGGCTGCCTCAGCATCGTGCTGTACGGTCTCGGCACGGTGCTGCTGGGCGTCGGCGTGATGAGTTTCTTTGGCGGCGACTAGCGGCCCGTAATCCGGAGGCGGACGATGGACTTGCAGCGGGTGCTGACGGAAGTCGCCGACATGGCCACGCCGTATTTCGGCCGCGGCGCCCTGCCCGACTACATCCCGGCGCTGGCCGCCGTTGACCCTCGCCAGTTCGGCATGGCCGTAATGACGGTGAGCGGCGATGAACACGCCGTCGGCGACGTCGACACGCCCTTCTCGATCCAGAGCATCAGCAAGCTTTTGTCGCTGATCCTGGCGATGAACCTGGAGGGCGAGCTGTTGTGGAGCCACGTGGGCCGCGAGCCCTCCGGCACGCGTTTCAACTCGCTCGTGCAGCTGGAGTACGAGCGCGGGGTGCCCCGTAATCCCTTCATCAACGCCGGCGCGCTGGTAACGCTCGACCGCGTGCTGCCGCGGGTGCACGACTACCGCACGCTGCTGCTCGATTTCGTGCGCTTTTTGGCCTGCAGCAATGCCATCGACTACGATGCCTCGGTGGTCGCGTCGGAGCGCGACGGGGCCCATGTCAATTTCGCGCTGGCGCACCTGCTCAAGTCCTACCACCGGATCGACAGCCCGGTGGACGCCTTGCTGGACGCCTACTTCCACCAGTGCGCACTGGCAATGAGCTGCCGACAGCTGGCACGCACTTTCCTGGCGCTGGCCAATCGCGGGCTGTCACCGTTGGTCGAGGAGGCGGTGGTCACGGCGCGCCAGGCGAAACGCATCAACTCGCTGATGCTGACCTGTGGAATGTACGACTCCGTCGGCAGCTTCGCGTTTCGTGTCGGCCTGCCTGCGAAAAGCGGAGTCGGCGGCGGCATCGTCGCCGTCGTCCCCGATCGCATGTGCATCGCCACCTGGGCGCCCGAGCTCGACCTGTCGGGCAACTCCTACGTAGGCGTGCTCGCGCTCGAGCGCTTCACCGAAATCACCGGGCTGTCGGTATTCTGAACGTCAGCGACGTGCCACGCGACCGGCCGCGGGCTCGTAGCCCAGGTGCGACCAGAGAAAGTCCTCGAGGTCCTTCAGGCTGCGCCTGACGTCGAGCGGACCGCGCGCGAGATGCGCGGCCATGATGCCGTCCAGGTGGATCGACACGAAGCGGGCGGTCCGGGCCGCGTTGACCTTGCGGAACAAGCCGAGGCGGATCCCCTCGCGGATGCTGTCGGCAAGTATGCCCTTCTCTTCCTGGTGGTAGAAATGCGCGATCAGGTCGTCGATCGAGAACTCGCTGTCGACCATGCCGTGATAGTCGATCATGATCTTGATGACCTGCAGGATGGTCTCGGACATCTCCGTGTTGATGTGGAACCAGTGACGGATCCGCGCCACCGGGTCCCGATCGCCGTCGTGGATGGTGCGGTACTCGTCGAGCAGGCGACCGACGGCGAATTCGAGTGCCGAGCGGAACAGGTCCTCCTTGCTCTCGAAGTAGTAATAGATGAGGCCCGAGTTCATCCCCGCCGCGGCGGAGATCTCCTTGTTCGTCACGGTCGCGAAATCACGCCGCGCAAACAGGTCCAGCGCCGCCTCCAGCAGTTGCTCGCGGCGGACCTCCTTGCCGGCGCGTTTGCGCGTCCCGGCGGGCCCGTCGCCCTGCGGCTTCGCCTTCCTAGCCATTCCAGCTCCCTTGCAGCACGGCGCATGCCGGGCGCCGCACCCCGCATTCTGACGCCAAGCGGCGGCGCTTTCCAGAAGCGGGGTTCAGGCGCGGAAATGCCGTCCAGGTCAATTTCCGGTCCCGGCCAGTTGACCAGGATCATTCCGGACCCGGAGCCGGCATGATCTGGGTCACGCCCGGTGCGACCGGCCTCGATTGACGGCCCCGCGCCCCGCCACTAGAATTTCGCGCCTTCACGGGCGATTAGCTCAGCGGGAGAGCGCTCCCTTCACACGGGAGAGGTCACTGGTTCAATCCCAGTATCGCCCACCAATCCCGCAGCGATGAAAACCGGGGTCAGAGACGGGTTTCTTAGGAAACCCGTCTCTGACCCCGGTTTTCAATGCCCCCGTTTTCTGACCCCGGTTTCCCCGTATTCAGTCCTGCTGCGGTGCGTTCATACTTGCAGGTGGCGTCTGCCCGCCCAAATGGAAGGGGGAACGGGGCATGTCACAAGCGATCGACCCGAGCAAGTCCGACGCCGCCGCCGCAATCGACGAAGTACTGGTTGCGGAGACGGCCGTCCGCGAGGCCATGGAGGCCTGCCGGCAGGAGGCGGAACGCGTGCTGGATGCCGCGCGCGAGGATGCGCGCCGCATTGCGCGCATCGCCAGCCAGCGCGCTTCCAGGCTGCATGCGCGCTGCGACCAGCTGGTGGCCGGGCAAATCGAGGAAATCCGCCGGGCAGCCGGCGTCGATGCGCCGCGCACCGAACTCAATGCCGAGGACCGGGAGCGACTCGCCGCGGCGGTGGCGCGACTCGCCGCACGCCTGACCCGGCCAAGCGATGGCTGACGACGCCCGCCTCGCCTATCTCCAGGCCCGCCTGCAGGCCCGCCACGGGGACCGGCCGGCCGCCGACGAGTGGCGCGTGGCCGAGGCCAGCATCGACCTGTCGCACTACCTCGAGGCGCTCCGCCGCAGCTCGCTGAAGCGCTGGATCGGCGACCTCAACCCGGACATGGCCCCCGAGGCCGTCGAGCGACAGCTGCGCGCCGCCTGGCGCGACCACGTGGACCAGCTGGCGCAGTGGACGCCGGAAGACTGGCAGCCCGCGGTGGCGTGGCTGCGCTGGCTGCCCGACCTGCCGGCCGTGGACCACCTCTTGCGCGGCAACAAGGTGCCGTCCTGGATGCGCGCCGACCCGGTGATGCGCGAGCTCGCCTTCGATGAGCTGGCCCGTCGCCGCGAAGCGCTGAGCGAAGGGCCGCTGGCGCCGCTGCTGCCGCCCGGCGAGGCCGACGCGCCGCGGAGCGTGGACGCGTGGATCGACACCTGGCTGCGGCGGCTGCCGAAATCGGCGCGCGACCCGGAGAGCGCGCTGGCCGGCATGCTCGCGCTGCTGCGCGACCATCTCGAGGCCATGCGCAGCTGCGAGGAACGGCACGGTCGCGCCCTGCGCAGCCTGTTGGCCGGCAAGCTGGAGCGCAGCTTCCGCCGCGGTGCGGGCACGACCGTGGCGCTGTTCGCCCACTTGGTACTGGACGGCCTCGAGCTGGAGCGCGTGCGCGCCGGCGTGGTCAGCCGCCGGCTGCTGCCGGAACGCGCGGAGGGTCGTGCATGGGCATAAGGCCGCAGGCGGCGCGCTGGTTCG
>DAOMOU010000048.1:0-11383 GCA_035444525.1 Gammaproteobacteria bacterium
GTATATCCTCGACGAGCCCTCCATCGGCCTGCACCAGCGCGACAACCGGCGGCTGCTGAACACGCTGGTGCATCTCCGCGACCTGGGCAACACGGTGATCGTGGTGGAGCACGACGAGGAAGCCATCGCCACCGCCGACCACATCGTCGATATCGGTCCCGGCGCCGGCGTGCACGGCGGGCGCATCGTGGCGCAGGGCGCACCGGCCGATATCATGGCCAGCCCCGAGTCGTTGACCGGCGACTATCTCGCCGGCCGGCGGGGCATCGCCGTCCCCGCCGCCCGCACGCCGCGCAGGAAAGGCCGCGAGATCGTCGTCCGTGGCGCGCGCGGTAACAACCTGGCCGGGCTCGACGTGGTCATCCCGCTCGGCCTGTTGACCTGCGTGACCGGCGTGTCGGGCTCCGGCAAGTCGACGCTCATCAACGACACCCTGTACCTGGCCGCGGCACAGAAGCTCAACGGTGCGGCCGTCACGCCCGCTCCGCACGACCGTATCGAGGGCCTGCAGCACATCGACAAGGTCATCGACATCAGCCAAAGCCCGATCGGCCGTACGCCGCGCTCCAACCCGGCGACCTACAGCGGCCTGTTCACGCCGATTCGCGAGCTGTTCGCGGGCACGGCCGAGTCACGCTCGCGCGGCTACAAGGCGGGGCGCTTCAGCTTCAACGTCAAGGGCGGCCGTTGCGAGGCCTGCCAGGGCGACGGCGTGCTCAAGGTGGAGATGCACTTCCTGCCCGACGTGTACGTGGCCTGCGACGCCTGCAAGGGCCAGCGCTACAACCGCGAGACACTCGAGATCCGCTACAAGGGCAGGAACATCCACGAGATCCTCGAGATGACCATCGAGGACGCGCTGGAATTCTTCGCCAACGTCCCGGTGGTGAGACGCAAGCTGCAGACGCTGATGGACGTCGGCCTGTCCTACGTGCGGCTGGGCCAGAACGCCACCACCTTGTCGGGCGGCGAGGCGCAACGCGTCAAGCTGGCCAAGGAACTGTCGAAGCGCGATACAGGCAAGACGCTGTACATTCTCGACGAGCCCACCACCGGGCTGCACTTCCACGACATCGCGCAGCTGCTGGGCGTGCTCGGCCGGTTGCGCGACCATGGCAACACCGTGGTGGTGATCGAGCACAACCTCGACGTCATCAAGACCGCGGACTGGATCGTCGATCTCGGCCCCGAGGGCGGCAGCGGCGGCGGCCGGCTGGTGGCGGAAGGCACGCCAGAGCAGGTGGCCGCGCAGCGCGGCTCGTTCACCGGCCAGTACCTCAGGCCGATCCTCGCTGCGGCGGCGCCGGACAAGCCACGCCGCAGGCGGCGTGCCTAGGCCGATGGGCAAGCGGTTCGCGCTGATCGCGCTGCTGCTGGCCGTCGCGGCCCTGCTCACGTTGCTGGAGCGGGGACCGCTCGGGCCCGCGCCCGGGCCGGCGAGCCCGTCGCAGTCGGCACCTGCCGGCCTGCCGCCGGAAGCCGTCGAGACCCTGTGGCTGATCGAGCGCGGCGGCCCCTTCCCCCACCGGCAGGACGGCACCGTGTTCCAGAACCGCGAGCGGCGGCTGCCCGATCGGCCGCACGGCTACTACCGGGAATACACGGTACGCACACCGGGGGCGGGCGATCGCGGCGCGCGCCGCATCGTCACCGGCGGCGATCCGCCCGAGGTGTACTACTACACCGCGGATCACTACCGGAGCTTTCGCCGTTTCGAGGTGCCGCGATGAACACCGTCGGTGCAACCTGGCGGCTCACACAGCCGGCTGACAACGGCGTGCTGTGGCTTGCGGCCGCCGAGGTGGACGCACTGTGCGCCGCCGGCGATGCTGCCGGCCTGCACTGTATGCGTGTCGTGTTGGGCGACCTCGACGGCAAGGCCGCGTTGCTCGAGCGGCTCGCCGACGCGCTCGCATTTCCCGACTGGTTCGGTCACAACTGGGACGCCCTGGCCGACTGCCTCGGCGACCTGTCCTGGTTGCCGGCCAGCGGGTATCTGCTGGTGCTGGAGGATTGCCGGCGCTTTGCCCGGCGCTCACCGGGCGATTACGGGATCCTGCTGGAGATTCTCGCCGACGCGGCCGGCACGTGGCGCGCGCGTGCGGTACCCTTTCGGGTATTCCTTTCCATGGCGGCGCCGCACGGACCATTGGCATGAGCGACACGGCACAGGACATACGCAAGGCCGACCGGGACCTGGACGGGCCGGGCGCATACGGCGAGCGGCCGGAGATCCGTTTTCGTGGCGGCAAGGCCGCCAGCGCCGTGCCGATCCTGTTCTTCATCGCCTGGGCGATCTTCCAGTCCGGCCTGCTCGGCATCAGCGACACCGCCGGGTTGATCGTCGGCATGCTGGTCGGGCTCACGCTGGGCATGCTGCTGGTGCGCGGCAGCTGGACCGTTTACGCCAACGCGATCTTCGCCGGCATGGCGCAAAAGGTTGCGGTCACGGCGATCGTGGCCTGGCTGTGGGCGGGCATGTTCGCCGCGACCCTTCAGGTCGGCGGCTTCGTCAACGGGCTCGGCTGGCTGGCCGAGGCCGCCGGCATGGGGCCCGCCGTGTTCCCGGCCGTTACCTTCGTGCTGGCGGCGCTGCTGGCCACCGGCATCGGCACCGGCTACGGTACGGTGATCGCCTTCGTGGCGCTGTTCTTCCCTGCGGGCGTGGTGCTCGGCGCGGACCCGCTGTTGATGTTCGGTGCCATCCTGTCCGGCGCGGTGTTCGGCGATAACCTCGCGCCGGTGAGCGACACCACCATCGTCAGCGCGGTGACCCAGGACTCGGACGTCGGCGGCGTGGTCGCGAGTCGCTTCAAGTACGCCATTATCGCCGCCGTGCTGGCCTTCTTCGCCTACCTGGTGGCCGGCTCGATGTCGACGGGCGCGCCGGTGGACGCGGACGCCGCGGCGCTGTTCAGCGCCCAGAGCAATCCGCGCGGCCTGCTCCATCTCTTGCCGATGGGCATCGTGCTGTTCAGCGCCATCCGCGGCCGGCACATCATCGAGGCGATTTCCTGGGGCCTGATCGCGGCGATTGCCGTGAACCTGCTGTTCGGCCTGGCGACCGGCAGCGACATGCTGGTGTTCAGGGTTGCGGACGGCAGCTGGGCCGCCGGCTTCGCCCACTGGCCGCTGGTGACGGCGGTCCCGGCCGGCGATGCGGGCGTGGGCGGCAGCCTGTACGCCGGGGCCATCGGCTACGCCGAGCTCGCCGTGCTGATCCTGCTGGTGCTGGCCGGCGCGCACGTGATGATCCGCGGCGGCGGTTTCCACGCCCTGCAGGACTGGCTGTTGCGCAAAGTCGCGCGCACGGTGCGCTCGGCCGAGGTGACCATGGTGCTGGCGACCGCCACCATCAATGCGGCGATCACCATCAACACGGCCGCGCAGATCGCCATCGCGCCCTACATCGCCACCATCGGCAAGCGCTTCAATCTCAACGGCTACCGCCGCGCCAACATTCTCGACGCCAACACCTCCGCGCTCGGCTACATCTTTCCCTGGGCGGGCGGCGTGCTGGTGGGCTACACGCAGATGACCGGCCTGGCCGACACCTATCCCTGGTTCACGCCGGCCATGGTGGTCGAGCCGATCCAGGCCTGGCCCTGGGTGTTCCACGGCTGGCTGCTGGTCGCGGTATTCCTGTTCGCGGCCTGGACCGGCTTCGGGCGCGAGTACACGACGGACCGGGTCAGCAAGGGAGGGGCCGGACTGTGATCGCCGGGCTGTTCGCCAACTGGCGCTTCCGCAGCAGCCGACCCGTGTTCACGCCGGGCGAGGAAATTCGCGCCTACCTCACCGGCTTCGATCCGGCCACCGGCGAGGGGACTGCGCGGATCGGCGATACCGTGCTCACCATCAAGGGCTGCCATGCCGCGCAACTCGACCGCCTGGTCGAGCTGCAGATCGAGCACTTCGATGCCGGCCGCGGCACCGCGCGCCTGGCTCACCCGCACGCCGTCGATTGAGCCGACGACGGGGGCCGCGTCCGGGCGCCGCGATCAGCGACCGGCTCGCGCCGGCCGGAACTCCGTCGTGATGGCCGTGTTCTCGCGTGTCTCGAGCTCCCGGCTCAACACATCGTAGGCCGCCAGGACTTCGGCGTGCATCTGCGTCCGCAGCTGCTCCAGGCCCGCCTCCAGCGCGGCCACCAGTTCGTCGCGGTGGCGCAGCTCGTCGATCTGCAACAGCGCCCAGTCGGTGGCGACCCAGGCGACTGCGCCCGCCAGCAGCGCGCAGCCCGCCGCTGCCGGACCGGTCGCCGCGCACACCGCCAGCCCGCCGGTGGCGGCGGCGCCGGCACGCGCCGCGCCCCGGCTGGCGCCGCGCGCCGCGACCGCACGGCCGGTGGCGGTCGCCGCCCGGGCTGCCGCCTGTCGCCACAGCACGACGCCGGCAGTGGCGCCACCGGTCACCGAGCTCAAGCGGACACGGGCGGCAAAAGCCCGTTGCTCCTCGGCGACCAGCTGCCGGATGAAGCCCTCCAGCTGCAGTGGTGCGGTCCGGGTGCCGTCACCAGCATGAAGCGGCGCCGGCACGCGGTGGGCGGCCAGGCGGTCGCCGAGCTGCGCCAGCCAGTCTGCGCGCACTCGCTGGCGATGCGCCTCCAGCTTGGCGAGCATGCGCCTGTCCAGCCCCGCCAGCGCCTCCTCCCAGTCGTCCGCCGGGAACAGCAGCGCCGAGGCCCGGCGCGCGATGAAGTCGCCGTCGGCCAGGTTGAGCCCGGCGAGCGCCGCCATACCAAGGCGGCTGTACTCACCGCCGAGCGAGTAGTACCAGTCGGCAAATTCCGGCAGCCGGGCGCGCACCGCGGCAAAGACGTCTTCGAGTCCGCCGTCCAGCTCGGACTCCAGCAGCCGCCGGGCTTCCGCCCGCCCTGCGCTGAAATGCAGGACGGAGAACTCGCGCAGCCACTCCAGCTGCGGCGCATCGAGCCGGTAGTGCTCGCCGTCCAGCACCACCTCGGTGGGCGTGGGCGGCGCCCAGCGCTGTTGCGGCTGGCCCAGCATGAGCACCAGCAGGCCGGCGGCGGCCACCACCCACAGCAACGCCAACAGTCCCGGGCGGGGCACCGGACGAATCGGGCGGGTCGCTTCAGTGGTCGCTGCGGTCAATGGCGCCTGCTCCCAGCAGTGTTCCGTGGCACAACAACAGGTATGACCACACAAACAGCACTTCTTCTGCAAGTATCAGCAGCCAGCCGAGCAGTTGCAGCAGGGAAGTCGCTGGTGCCGGCATCAGCTGCTGGGCCAGCCACAGGCGCACGCCGTCCTTCGCCGCGGCGGCCTGCAGCAAGACCTCGGCCGGGCCGCTGCGTGCCCGCTCCTGGTCGACCATGTGCCAGACGGCGCGCTCCAGGCTGACCCCGGCGAAGTCCGGATAGGCCTGCTGGAACCCCAGCCACGCCAGCACGGCCATGAGCGCCGCACCGACCGGCCAGGCGGCCGCACGCCAGCTCAGGATGGGCAGGTACAGTGCGCCCGCATGTCCTTGCAGGCGCCGCTGGAGCCTGGCGCGCAGCAGCAGCAGCGCGGGCCCGGATGCCATCAGCGCCACCCAGGCCCAGTGATCGCTGGTGCGCGCGAGGGCCACCATGAGCAGGATTGCGAGCAGCCCGCCCAGCAGCAAGGGACGCAAGGCCAGCAACGGGCCACCGCGGAGCAGGCGCTGCAGGGGACTCGCCGCGGCGATGTAGACGGCGAGGAAGGCGCGACGGCGGATCCGTGCCCGCTGCCACAGGGCCGTGGCGATGAGCGTCGCGAACAGCGCCCATGTGGCCGCCAGCCCAATGCTCGGCAGCACCCGCGCGAACACATGGTAGAGCCATGCCAGGGCGACGAGGCCCAGCAGACACAGCAGGTCACGCCAAAGCCGGGCAGCGTCCGGCATGGTCGACCTATTGCGCCAGCCAGCGCCCGACCTGCGCGAACACCCTTGGCGTCGACAGCAGGTCGAGGTGGCCCAGGCCCGTCCCGATCCAGCGATTCGCGGCCGGGAAACGCAGCGCGAAGCGTGCGTCCTCGTGTTCACCCAGCGCACTGGCCAGCGGCACCAGCCCGTCGCCGACCAGGCGTGCCGCCGGCGTATCGTCGCGCTCAGCACGAAGCGCCGCGGCCGCGTAGCACGCGACCCCCGCCGGCAACGGCAAAGGTGTGCGCGGGTCCTTCCACATCGGCGCATAGCGATCGCAAGCCTGCCAGTCTTCCTCGAGCAGGATGCCGTAACGCAGGTCGGTGATGCCGTGGCTGCGGGTCCGGCCAAGGCGCATGAACGGTCGCGTGTACGGACTCCAGCCCAGCAGCGCGTCAAACCCATTGCCGGCCCGCTCCAGCGGCGCGCCGTGATGAGGCGTGCCGAGAAAGACCAGCTTGCCGACCCGCCGCGGCCATTCATGCCCCGCGGCCTCGCCGTGGTGATACGCGCTCCGTACCACGAGCCCGCCCATGCTGTGCCCGACGATCGCCAGCTCCTCCAGGGGCACCGGCCAATGCCCCGAGAGAGACTCCAGCAGGGCGGCGAGCGTCCGGCCGTTGGCGGCGATGTGCAGCCCAGAATTGTAGTGCAGGTGCAGGCTGGTGTAGCCAAGGGCGTGACCGAGCTCGGCGAGATAGTCCCGCCCAGTGCGCGCCCATTGGCCGGGATGCATGCAGAGTCCATGCGCCTGGATCAGCACCCTGGGGCCAGGTGCTGGAATTGTCCTGCGAATTGCGCCCGCTTCGAGGTGCAGCGGCACACCGTCGCGACGCAGGCTCATCGTGATGGCCAACGGGTTGCAGGTCGCCGCCAGGTGGTCGCCGAGCACGCCGTTGAGCACCGCCAGCGCAGTCTCGTGCGACGCCGGCCGCTCCCGTGTCCCGACGAGCATGGCACTCGACGCCAGCAATCGGTCGAGCCCGCCGCCGACGAGTCGCATCCCGCCTCCCACGCAACGGTACACCAGGCCGGTCACGCCGCGGGTTCGCTGGTTGCTGGATCCCGGAATGAGGCCGGCCAGGCCGGCGATGGTGCCGTGCATGGCCTCAACCAGGTCGGTGACCTGGCTGCCGGCGTCGACAATCAGGCGGCTTGCACCCCGCAGATCGGCCGCGAGGTTATGCGGCGGCATGCTCATTTGCCGAGCCGCCTGGTCAACGCGGCTTCTGTTCGTGCTTCGGGTCGCGCTTCGGTGACGCATCGTCACCCTTGCGGTAGTCGCCGATGACCCCCTTCAGGGGGCACACCGAGAATATCGCGCATTTCCTGCAGCCTGCGGCCAGGGCAACCGGGCAAAGGGTCATTTCGGTACTCCTCGGTGGGATGCTGACCACCCGAGCCTAGTGGCTCCGGTCAGGCGGCACAATGGCCGGGCGGTGGCGCCGCTGCCGCCGCGATCATTTCCAAAAACTCGATCTTCGGGTTCCGGCCCGCCAGCTGCGCGACCGCCGCACGGCCGTCTTCGCTGGCTCGATACGCCTCCCAGTCCTCGCCGCGCGCCCACTGGAAGAACTCGACGATCCGGCCGCCGTCCTCGCTCAGGTAAATCATCGACGACAGGAATCCGGGATGAAATCGCACTCGCGCCTCGACCCAGGCGGCGATTTCTCGCGCCAGGCGCTCGCTCTCCCCCGGATTGCAGTCGAACACGCACAGCACGGTGAACGCGCCTTCATTGATCGGCAAGTTTCTCAACGAACATCCTCCCCGTTTTGCTCAGTAACCCGCCGCGTGCCCGTCCTTGCGCGGCTCCGAAGCGCCTACCCAGACCTCGCCGTCCTTGCGGATCGCCTGATAGCCACCGTAGCCGCCGTCGTTGATCACTTCGACGCGGTGACCGCGCTTCTCCAGCTCCTCGATCGCCGCCGCCGGAAAGCCGCGCTCGACGCGCACCACGCCGCCGTCGCTCATGCGCTCGCCGGTCGGCTCACTGGAGCCGTCGTGGCGGATGCGCGGCGCATCGCCCGCCGCCTGCAGGTCCATGCCGAAATCGATCATGTTCACCAGCACCTGCACATGGCCCTGGGGCTGCATGCCGCCGCCCATCACACCAAAGCTCAGCCAGGGCTTGCCCTCGCGGGTGACAAAGGCCGGAATGATGGTGTGAAACGGCCGCTTGCCGGGCGCGTAGACGTTCGGGTGGCCGGGCTCGAGGCTGAACATCTCGCCGCGGTCCTGCAGCACGAAGCCGAGCCCCGGCGGGGTCATGCCCGAGCCCATGCCGCGGTAGTTGCTCTGGATGAGCGACACCATGTTGCCGTCGGCGTCGGCAACCGTCAGGTATACCGTGTCGCTGCGCTCGAGTACCTCCGGGTCGCCGTGCGGGAACGCCTGTGCTGCCCTGGCCGGATCGATCAGCTTGCGCCGCTCGGCCGCGTACGACTTGGAAATCAGCGCCTCGGTCGGGACCTCGGCGAACTCCGGATCGGCGTAGAAGCGCGCCCGGTCCTCGAAGGCGAGTTTCTTCGCCTCGACGAACAGGTGCAGGTAATCGGCGCTGCCGAAGCCCATGGCGCCGATGTCCCAGGCCTCGAGAATGTTGAGCATCTGCAAGCCGGCGATGCCCTGCCCGTTGGGCGGCAGTTGCCAGACGTCGTAGCCGCGGTAGTTCACCGCCACCGGGTCGATCCACTCGGAGCGATGCGCGGCGAGATCCTCGTAGGCCAGGAAGCCCCCGTTGGCCTGCATGTAGTCGGCGATGACGTGCGCGATCTTGCCCTTGTAGAAAGCGTCGCGGCCGTCCTCGGCAAGGCGCTCGTAGGTATCGGCCAGCGCCGGGTTGCGGAAGATTTCGCCCTTGGCCGGCGCCCGTCCGTCCGGCATGAACACTTCCGCGAAGCCGGGATATTCGCCGATCCGCTCGACGTTGCGCGCCCAGTAGTAAGCGATGACCTCGGTCAGCGGAAATCCCTCGCGGGCATAGCGGATGGCCGGCGCCAGCACATCTCGCATCGGCGCGCGGCCGAAGCGGCCGTGCAGTTCGAACCAGCCGTCGACGGTGCCGGGGACGCTCACCGGCAGCGGCCCGTAGGGCGGGATGCTCTGGTAGCCGTTGTCGAGGAACCACTCGAGCTCCAGGCCGCGCGGCGAACGACCGCTGGCGTTCAGGCCGTGCAACTTGCCGGATTCCGCATCCCAGACGATGGCGAACAGGTCGCCGCCGATGCCGCAGCCGGTGGGCTCCACCAGGCCCAGCATGGCATTGGCGGCGATGGCCGCATCCACCGCATTACCGCCCGCCTTGAGGACGTCGAGCGCCACCTGCGTCGCCAGGGGATGGCTGGTGGCCGCCATGCCGTGCGTCGCCAGCACCTCGGAGCGCGTGACGAATTCGGGGCCGGTGATGCGATCTGCGCTCAGGGACACGCCGTGGACCAGGGTGGCGGCCAGCAGGGCCAGGCCGCCATATATTCTACGAGACATTGCTCCCTCCCTTCTTCCCGGCATGGTGCTCCGCCGGGCGACCGCTGTCGACCCGTGCGGCGCCATGACCTCAATCGCGCGCCCGGAACCCGATCTGCCCGCGCTCGTAATCCACCGCGACCACCAGGCCCCGCAGTGCTCCCGCGCCGAACACACCGTCACGCCCTTGCCGCTGCCCGCGCGGCCCGACCGCCGGACACGGCGCGACATCGATCGGGATCGTCCGACCGGCGAGCGTCACCACGCCGGGATCCGGCTCCTCGTCCAGGCAGATGCCGACCGGGGCGGCAGGCTCGAACTGTAAACGCAACCACCGCGCAGCCGGTCCGCCGGATTCCATCGAGACTTCGAAATAGGGGACTCGCTGCAACACTGCGAGGCGATACACCTCGGGCATGCCGCCGACGTCCAGCCTGCCCGCGCGGTACACGGCCAGGCGGCTGTTGCCGGCATCCAGCTCGACCACGAAGCGCCGCAGCAGGTCATAGCCCAATACCCCCGCCGCGGCGCCGCCGGGCGTGCCGTGTGGCCAGTCCTCCGGCGCCACCAGCAACAGGCTCTGGCCGTCCAGCACCAGCGAACCCAAGGCAAAGCGGCGCTGCTTGATCAGCAGCCCGCCGCGGATGCCCGGCAGCACGTCGTCCCGCAAGGCCAGCGAGCCGGCGCCGACCGGTCCGAAGCCGGACGCGCGCGCACCGGTCAATGCCACCGCCCCGGCCGACGCCTGCAGCAGGAACGGCACCGGCGGATTGTCATCCACCGACACGGGGATCCAGATGCGGCCATCGACGGTCGTCTCCAGCGCCAGTTCGACCGCCGGCACGCCCGACGGCCATTCGATCGGCGTACCGTTGTTGGCATACGCCAGCCGCAGCGTATCAATCCTGTCGCAGCCGGCGGCGACCAGGATTGCCAGCAACAGTGCCAGACGTGCGCTCAGAACGGAATCCGCTCGTCGTGAATCGGAAACACCACCCGCACGCTGTCCGGCTCGCGGCTGCGCTTGAGCTGGTAGCCGGAGTGATCGAAGACCTCGATCATCTTGGTGTTCGAGGGCAGCATCTCGGCCTCGAACTGCTGGATGCCGTTGTCGCGCGCGATGCGTATCAGGTGCTTGAGCAACTGCGTGGCCACGCCCCGCCCCTGGTAGTCGTCGCGCACCAGGAAGGCTACCTCGGCGCGGCGGGGATCCGTCTCCGGCTGCACCTCGATGTAGCGTCCCACCGCGATGATGCCGTCCTCGTCGGGCGCTTCGGCCGCCAGCGCCACATGCCGGTAGAAATCCAGGCGTGTGTAGTAGTCGAGCTCGGCGTCGGAGAGCGAGTTCTTGGTCTCGAAGTAGCGGAAATAGCGCGATTGCTGGCTTGACCGGGTGAACAGGTTCAGTATCGCGCCGCGGTCCCACTCGCGCAGCGCGCGCAGGAAGAACGGCGTCCCGTCGATCATGTAGCCGAGGGCGCGATACTCACGATGGTCCGGGATGCTCATCGGTCGCCCTCTCAGGTTTTCGACGTCCCGACCGGCACCCGGCCGGTGGGCACGCGCGCCGCGGCGCGCTCGCAATGCGCTGCCTGGTCGTCAAAGAAAATGTGCGGCCGAAAGGCCTCGAGGATCTCTGTCTTGGGCACACCGCCCAGGAAAAATGCCTCGTCCACCACGATACCCCATGCCAGCAGGGTGCGTATGACGCGCTCGTGCGCCGGTCCGCCGCGGGCCGTGACCAGCGCGGTGCGGATCGGCGTGATGCCGTCGCGCGCAGCCGCCTGCTGCAGGGCCGACAGCTTGTGGAGCAGTCGTGCGAACGGCCCCTCGGCCAGGGGCTCGAGCGCCCGCGCCTGCTCATGGCGCGCAAAGGCCTCCAGCCCATCAGCCTGGTAGATACGCTCGGATTCATCCGAGAACAGGATCGCATCGCCGTCGAAGGCGATGCGGATTTCCTCTGCAGCCTCCAGCGGGTTCTCCGGGCGGTCGTAGAGCAACGCGGCCG
>DAOMOU010000049.1:0-11328 GCA_035444525.1 Gammaproteobacteria bacterium
CCGAGCCGCTCGCCGATGGCGCGCAGGTCGGTCTGCTGATCCTTGAACGCAAACGAGGAGGTCCGCCCGGCCACCCGGAAGTCCTGCATTTTCGCCAGCACATTGAGGATTTCCTCGGACAGGCCGTCCGAGAAATACTCGTTCTCGCGGTCCGCCGACATGTTCACGAAAGGCAGCACCGCGATGGACAGGTCGCGCGGCCGGTCGGCCCGCGCCGCGTCCGCGGGCGCGGCCTGCTGTGCGAGCGGCGGCGCATCGCCCGCCTGCTGGCCGAGCTGTTGCCAAAGCAGCAGCACGATCGCCAGCAACAGCAGGCCGATGGTGGCGATGTCCAGCTTGCGTGCCGACTGGTCGGACGGCAAGCGGTCGCGATCCACCTGGCTTTCGAGCTTGATGCCTTCCGGCGTGACCTCGAAGGCCCAGGCGAGAATCAGGGCAAAGGGAAAACCGAGCGCCAGCACCGCGGCCAGCAGGCGCAGCGAACCGTCCGGGGCGTCGAGAATGTCCAGCACGACGTCCGCGACCTGCAGGATCAGCCATGCCGCTGCGCCGTAGAAGATGGCGATGCGGATTACATTGCGGCGCTTCAGCTCGGCGAAAAGGTTCTTCATCGGCAACGCTGCGACGGGTCGGCGGCCGGCGGTTCGGGCCCCGCACAAGATAACGCCGGCCAGATGCGAAAGCGACTACCTCCGGCGCGGCGCAGACCCGGCCGGGCCGGCATGTGGTATAGAAATGGCCTGGCCTCGAGCACGGCGACGGGTATGGAAAACGAGCCATCAGCAGGCGGGCAAAGCGAAGCGGACGGGGCGCTGCCGTTCGTCGCGCCCTGCCGGCGGGTCCCGGCGGGCGCACCATTCCGCTGGCTCGCGGCCGGCTGGCGCGACATGAAGGCTGCGCCGGGACAGAGCCTGGGGTGGGGCCTGCTGGTGCTGGCGCTGTCCTGGCTGGTGAGCCTCGTGGCGCTGTGGCTCGGCAGCTGGGTGATGCTGCTGTCGCTGCTGTCGGGCTTCGTGTTCATCGGGCCGTTGCTGGCGATCGCCCTGTACGCCGTGAGCTGGCAGCTGGAGGCGGGCCGCGTACCGACCTTCGATCGCAGCATCGGGGCGGCGCGCACACGCCTCGGGGACGGCATGGTGTTCGCACTCATCCTGCTGGTGATATTTCTGGTGTGGGCGCGGGCCGGCTCCATGGTGCACGTGTTCTTCCCGGTCGAGTCCCGGCCGGAGACGATCCAGCTGGTGCGCTTCCTGGCCATCGGCTCCGCCGTGGGCTCGATTTTCGCCGCCATCACTTTCGCGGCCAGCGCCTTTTCGCTGCCCATGTTGATGGACCGCAAGGTCGACACCGTCACGGCGGTGGTCACCAGCGTCAACGCGACCTTGCGCAACAAGCCGGCGATGGTGGTGTGGCTGGCGCTGATCGTCCTGTTGACGGGCGTCGGCTTCGCTTCGGCCTTCATCGGGCTCGTGGTGCTGTTTCCACTGCTGGGACACGCGACCTGGCATGCCTACCGCGACGTGGTCGACGCCTCCGCCTGGCCCGCGCACGAGGCCTGAGCAAACGCCGTGCCGACCAACGTCACCCCCGAGTACAAGAAGGCGGAGGAAGCCTATCGCAAGGCGCGCGAGCCCAGGGAGCGACTCGATTGCCTCAGGCAGATGCTGTCCAACATCCCCAAGCACAAGGGTACAGAGCACCTGCAGGCCGACATCAAGAGCCGCATCAAGGACCTGACCGAGGAACTGGCGGGGCCGAAAAAAGGCGGCAAGCGCAGCGGGCCGGCGCTGACGCTCCGCCCGGAGGGCGCGGCGCAGATCGCGCTGCTCGGCCCGCCCAACTCCGGCAAGTCGGCCCTGCACCAGCGCCTCACCGGCTCGCGCGCCCAGTCGGGGCCGGGCTCGTTCATCACCCAGTTCCCGGAGCCCGGCATGCTCCCCTACGAGGACATCGCGTTCCAGCTGCTCGACCTGCCGTCGATGTCCGCCGACCACAGCCCGCCGTGGATCGCCTCGACGCTGCAGACGGCCGACGCCGCGCTGCTCGTGGTCGACCTGTCTGATCCCGGCTGTGTCGAGCAGGTGCAGTTCATTCTCGACACGCTGGCGACGCGCAGGATCCGCCTCGTGCCCGAGTGGCCCGGCGTGCCCCGGGGCGACCAGCCCGGCGGCTCCGCCGCGGCGGCCGGGTCCGCCGACGAGCTTGCCGATCCGTTCCGGATCGACCTGCCGACGCTGCTGCTGGCCAACAAAAGCGACCTCGCGCCGAACCCCGATGAAGTGGCGGTGCTGGAAGAGCTGCTCGGCGTGACCTTCCCGGCGCTGCGCGTGTCGGCGGAGACCGGCCTGGGCCTGGGCGAGATCGCGCCCTGGTTGTTCGGCGCCCTGCGGATCGTGCGGGTCTACACCAAGGCGCCCGGCAAGGATCCCGAGCGCGACCGGCCCTTCACGGTGCGCGGCGGCGACACGGTGCTGGATGTCGCGCGGCTGGTGCACAAGGACATCGCGGCGAGCTTCCGCTTCGGCCGCCTGTGGGGCAGCGGCGTATTCGACGGCCAGCAGGTCGGCGCCGAGCATCCCGTCGCGGACGGCGACATCGTGGAGCTGCATGCGGCACGCGCCGGCATCTGAGCCGGCGTGATAGGCTCAGCCTCGTGAGCGAGAAACCCAAGCCGCCGAATGGACGACGCCGGTCGCGAGTCCCCGTCACCCGCACCGGACGGCTGTTCCGCATGGGGCTGACCGCCGGCGGCATGGCGGTCGGCGGGCTGGCCGAAGGCCTGCGGCGCGCCACCGGCAAGGCCTCCGGCACGGCGGCCTCGGCCCTGCTGTCCGGCGCCAATGCAACCCGCCTCGCCAGGCGCCTCGCGCACATGCGCGGCGCGGCCATGAAGCTCGGGCAGCTGCTGTCCATGGAGAGCAGCCACGTACTCCCGCCGGAGTTCGCCGAAGCGCTCGCGGTGCTGCGCGCCTCGGCCGACGTGATGCCGCAGACCCAGGTGAAACGCCTGATGGGCCGGGAGTACGGCAAGGGCTGGGAGCAGCGCTTCGCCGAGTTCGACTTCGAGCCGGCGGCGTCGGCGTCCATCGGCCAGGTGCACCGCGCGGTCGCCAGCGACGGCCGCGCCATGGCGCTGAAGATCCAGTACCCGGGCGTCGCCAAGAGCATCGACAGCGACGTCGACAACCTCGCGATGTTCCTGAACATGGCGCGCCTGCTGCCGCGCGAGCTGGACGTGTCGGACATCATTGACGAGGCGAAGCGGCAGTTGCGCCAGGAAGCCGACTACCTGACCGAGGCGGCCAATCTCGAGCGCTACCATGAACTGCTGGCGGACGACCATCGCTTCGTCGTGCCCCGGGTGCATCGCGACTACAGCACCCAGCGGATCCTCGCCATGGACTGGGTCGAGGGCGAGCCGCTCGACAAGCTGGTGCGCGAGCAGGTTCCCCAGGACATACGCGACGGCATCGCGACGGCCATCCAGGACCTCACCTTCATGGAGCTGTACGAATTCCGCTTCATGCAGACCGACCCGAACTTCGCCAACTACCTGTACCGGCATGAGGACGGTCGTCTCGTCCTGCTGGACCTCGGCGCCGCCGTGCAATTTCCACAGGACTTCGTCGATCGCTACCGGCGGATCACGCGCGCCATTCTCGACCACGACCGCGAGCGCGTCGCCAGGCACGCGGCCGAGATCGGCTACCTCCGCGAGGCGGACTCGCCGCGCCACAAGGAGCTGGTCGTCGACCTGATCATGATGGTGTGCGAACCGCTGACCACCGACGGCGCCTATGACTTCGGCGCCTCGAACCTGCCCTCGCGCGCCGCGGCGGCCGGCCTGAACATCGTGTTCCGCTCGCGGGAGTACCGTAATCCGCCGGCGTCGACCGCCGTGCTGCACCGAAAGCTCGGCGGCAGTTTCCTGCTCTGCCAGCGGTTGGGGGCGCGCGTCGAGATGCGCGACTACCTGCTCGCCAGGATCTGAGGCTTGAGCGAGCCGCAGGACAGCGGAGCGAGCATTCGCCTGCCGAGCCTGTTGCAGTCGCTGACGCCGATCGCGGCGCTGATCGCGTTGCTCTCCATGTCCATCTGGCTGTTCGGCGCAGACTCGTCGCAGGGCGCCAACCAGGTGGCCCTCACGCTGGCGGCGGCGGTCGCGGCGCTGATCGGCATCTACAACGGCGAGCGCTGGACCGACATCCTCCAGGCCATCGTCAATGGCGTCTCGACGGCGCTCGGCGCCATCCTGATCCTGTTCGCCATCGGCGCGCTGATCGGCAGCTGGAGCCTGTCCGGTACCGTGCCGGCGATGATCTACTACGGCGTACAGATTCTGTCGCCGACGGTGTTCTACCCGACCGCCTGCCTGATCTGTGCGCTGGTGTCCGTATCCGTCGGCTCCAGCTGGACGACCGCGGGCACCATCGGCATAGGGTTGATGGGCGTCGCGCAGGGGCTGGGCCTGTCGCCCGAAGTGACGGCCGGCGCGGTGATATCGGGAGCGTATTTCGGCGACAAGATGTCGCCGCTGTCCGAGACCACCAACCTTGCTCCGGCGGTGGCCGGGGTCGAACTGTTCACCCATATCCGCCACATGAGCTACACGACCGGGCCGTCGTTCCTGATCGCCCTGGTCGGCTTCACTTTGGTCGGCTTCCTTGGCGATGGCCCGTCCGGCGAGCTGGCGCTCGGCGAGCTGCCGGCGGTGCTGGCGGCGAACTTCAGCCTGAGTGCCTGGACGCTGCTGCCGCTGATGGTCGTGCTGGGCCTGGCGCTGGCCCGCTTCCACGCCCTGCCCGTGATCCTGCTGGGCGCGCTGCTCGGCGCCGTGCTCGCCGTGGTGCTGCAGCCCGAGGTGGTTGCGGCCTACGGCGGCACCGGCGAACTCGGCCGCGGCCTGGCCATGCTGAAGGGCGCCTGGATCAGCCTGTTCGACGGCTTCGTCGCCGACACCGGCAACGCGGTGATCGACGACCTGCTGTCGCGAGGCGGCATGAGCAGCGTGCTGACTACCGTCTGGCTGGTCATCTCCGCGCTGGCGTTCGGCGCGGTGCTCGAGCATGCCGGCATGCTGCAGCGGATCATCCAGGGCGTGATCCGGGCGGCGCGGAGCACCGGGGCCCTGATCACGGCCGTGCTGTGCACCTCGATCGGTACCAACATCGTCACCGGCGACCAGTACATCGCCATCGTGCTGCCGGGCAGGATGTTCCGCGCGGAGTTCCGTCGCCGCGGCCTGCGGGCGCGCAACCTGTCGCGCACCATCGAGGACGCCGGCACGCTGACCTCGCCGCTGATTCCGTGGAACACCTGCGGCGCGTACATGGCGACAACGCTCGGCGTAGCCACGCTGGCCTACCTGCCGTGGTGTTTCCTCAATCTCGTGAATCCGCTGATCGCGGCACTGCTGGGGTTCCGCGGCATCACCATCGACCGCATACCGGCCGATGAAGCGGGCGAGGAGATCGACAGCCACGCCCGCGTGTAAGCGCGGACCAGGGTGCTCAGCAGGCCTGGCTACGCTCCGCGGACAAGCCGAGCGCCGGCTCCCAGTTCTCGACCCACTCGGCCTGCAGCCCGCTGGAGGGTGTGCAGCGGTAGTGTCGCGACTTGTTCATCGCGGCGAAGCGGCGCGCGAGCTCATCGAGCGCGTCCTCCGGGTCGAAGCCGCGCTCGACCAGCCAGCAGCCGGCCACCATGCCGGTCCGGCCCACGCCGTCATTGCAGTGCAGGTAGACGCGGTCCCCGGAGTCGATTGCCGTCTTGATGACCCGCAGGATGTGGGCCACGTCGTCCGGGTGCTCCGGAACCTCGAATTCCGGCAGCGGACGCCAGAGATATTCGCTGACCGCGCCGCGGTCGCGGCAGATCTTGTTGAGCTGTTCGTGGTAGGGATAGACGCCGTCGGCGCGCGCACTCAGGTCGATGAAAACGCGGATTCCGGCATCCAGGAGTCCGACGATGCGCCGGCGGACGACGCTCTCGTCCCAGTGCCCCGGGTGCTCGCCGGCAAGCAGCCGGCCGGATTCGACCCAGTAGCATTCGCTGATTGGCTTGAGATCCGTCATCGCGCCCCCTTGATGGCGAGCAGACTAGCAGCGCGGGGACTGTGCGGGCGTGACGGGGTTCTCGTTCAGGAGATTATGTCCGCTTGGCAGCCATGTCACGGGCCCGCCTCGCCAGGGGCCGTCAACCAGTCGAGTCGCGGCCGCGGCGCGCGCGGCTCGCGCAGGGCGCCGGACAACTCGTCCAGCAGCACGCGCAACTCCTGCTCCAGGCCGAACGGCGGCGCCGCGATCACCATGCCGCTGCCGTTGAGCCCTGCCGGATTGTCGTCCGGGCGGACTGCCAGTTCGATGCGCAGCATCGGACCCAGCCCCGCAGCTGACAGCGCGCGGTAGAAAGGTCGCAGGGTCCTGCGATCCTTGATCGGGTACCAGGCAGCCAGCACGCCAACGTTCCAGCGCCGCCTGGCCAGCGCGAGCCCGGCCACCACCCGCCGGAAGTCATCGGGCGCCTCGTAGGGCGGATCCACGAGCAGCAGGCCGCGACGCGGCGTCGGCGGCAGCAGTGCGCCGATGGCCTCCCAGCCGTCGCGGCAGTGCACCGCGACCCGCGGGTCGTGACGAAACAGCCGCCCCAGCGCCTCGGCCTCCGCGGGTGCCGCTTCCACCAGCACCAGGCGGTCATCGTCGTCCAGCAATCCGGCCGCCAGCAGCGGCGAGCCCGGGTAGGCGTGCAGCGCCGTGTCGTTCTCGGGCAGCGCGGCGACCAGCCGAAGATAGGCGGCCAACGCGGGGCTGCGAGGCTCTGTATCGGCCAGCCGCAGGATCCCGTTGTCGGCCTCGCGCGAGCGCCGCGCCTCCGGCGAGTCGAGGCGGTAAAGCCCGGCGCCGGCGTGGCTCTCGACATAACACAGCGGCTTGGGACGGCCCTGCATGCGCAGCAGCACCGCTGCCATCACGGCGTGCTTCAGGACATCAGCGAAATTCCCGGCGTGGTAGGCGTGCCGGTAGTTCATTGTTCGGACATGCGGATCCGGTGCACGTAGATCCGCAGCGGGTCGGCCGGCTCGCCCAGGTAGAGCCCCATCCGCCTGATGCTGGTCAGATCGATACTTCGACCGGACGGCGCGGTCGACAGCGCTTCGAGCGGAATGAAGAAATCGTTCGCGCCGGGCACGATACGCAACGCGTAGTCGATACGCTCATCCGGCGGCAGCAGCCGCGAACTGTCCTCCAGCCGCAGGATCATCCGCACCGGCTGCGGCGCAGTTGAATAGACGTTGATCAGCATGACCGACATGCCGCTCCAGTCCTTGAACGGCTCACGCACCGTCACGCCCCCGCCGGGGGTACCGTCGAACAGCAGCAGGGCCACCCGCCGGCCTGCTCGTCGCGACCATTCCTCCGGGCCCTTGCCGACGAACAGCTCCGCGCCCTGCACGTCGATGAACGGCTCCTGCCAAAGGCTGGCCAGGTCGACGACCACGGGGAACGCGCCGGCGCGACCGGCATAGGAGGCGGACACGGGCACGAGCGGGTGCAGCGCGGTGAGCATGCAAAGGGCGCCGGCGATGCCGATGGAACGGCGCGGCCAGCCGCGCAGCCAGGCGTGCTCGCGCTTGAGGCCGCGATCGAGCGCGGCGCTCAGCGCAAGAAACCCGAAGGCGCCGACCAGGTTGCGAATCCAGCGCTCCGGCTGCTCGGGATCGCTGTCGGCCAGCAGCTCGAAACCGAACACCATCGCCAGCATCGCCACGACCGCCACCAGGTAATACAGCGAACGCTTCCGGATCCAGCGCCGGCCGACCAGCGCGGTCAGCTCGAGGATCACGAGCGCGGCGAACCCGAGGTAGAAAACGTCCCGCAGGTCGCGCAGCGTGAGTTCGATCAGGCTGCGCGGCTTCTCCAGGCCGAGCGCGGCGAGCAGGAACAGCACGGCGGCGCCGTACAGCACGACGAGCCGCGCGCCCGGTCCCTTGCGGGTCCCGGACACCGGCACCCTGTCGGGCACGCGGTCTGGTTCGTTATCGTTCAAGGGTGGACATTCCCGGTCATCGCCAAGCGGCGGCTGCGGCCTACCCTAATCCGGCCGCGGGCCGTCGGCAATCCTCGCGCCCCGGTCCTTCTCCAGCCAGATGGGACTGAAATACAGCTCGAACGGCTCGCCGGGCCGTCGGCTGAACAGCACGAACTGGCTGATGTCGGCGAGATCGAGCTCGCGGTCGCGCGGCCCGCTGGCGATCGTATCGAGCGGCACGGTGAAGTCGTTCACACCCGGCATGACGATGAAACTGCCGTTGAAGCGGTCGCTGTGCGGCCGGTCGCGGTGCGTGTCGTCCACCCGCAGGACGATCTCCACGGGAGCGTCCATGTCGGACCAGACCTGGAACCGGAGGGCGTCGTAGGCCGTCCAGTCGGGCCACGGCTCCCGCACTGTGAACCCCGGCCATGGCGCGTCGAGAAAGGTCAGGCGTGCCACCTGCGTACCGGCGCGATCCGTCCAGCCGGCCGGGGCGCGGACGGTCGCGAGTTCGGAGCGCCCGACGCTCAGGAAGGGCTTCTGCCACCGCTGGGTGAGGTCTGCCAGCACGGGGAATGCCGCGGCCCGCTGGCCGTAGCTCCAGGCGACCCCGAGGAGTGGCAGCGACACCAGCACCAGTGCCAGCAGCGCGCCGGCCAGCACCAGCCGGGCGGCCAGCGGCCCGTCGCGTCCCAGTCGTCGCCACATGCCCGGGCGCAGGGTTGCCGCGATGGCCAGGAAGCACAGCGCTCCGGTCAGGTTAAGCATGGCGTCCCCGGCATTCGCATTGCGGCCGGCCTGCAGCACCTGCGTGGCCTCGGCGGCCAGGCCGAGCACGGCCATCGACAGCGACGCCAGCAGGAACACCGTGCCGTCGGGGGCCGCCGCTCCGCGCAGCACCCGGAAGACCCGCAACATCAGCAGGCCCGTCACACCGAACAGCGGCACGTGTCCGAGCTCGAAAGCCGTGCGCCAGCCGTAACTGTCGCTGGGTGGCCGGCCCAGCACGAGGAACAGCATCAACAGGACGATGCCAAGCAGCGGCAGCGCCAGCTGTACCCAGCGCTCCCGGAAGTCCCCGGCCACCGGATCGCGGCCTGGCGTCTGCGCACCCATGCCGGGATTCTGCCTGCGATCGTGGCCCGCAAGCCAGCCAACGCCCGGATTGACCCCTGCGCGAAAAGGCGCGAGATTGGCGCACCGGAACGACTTGCAGGCCCACCGTGAGCCCTCATCCTTTCCTCGACATCCGCATGCTGCCGCAGCCGGACGACGTCACCTGCGGCCCGACCTGCCTGCAGGCGGTGTACCGCCATCTCGGGCATCCGCTCGAGCTCGAACAGATCATTGCCGAAGTGCGCGGACTGCCGGAAGGCGGCACGCTGGCGGTTTACCTCGGCAACCATGCGCTGAAGCGCGGCCTCAAGGCGCGCCTCTACAGCTATCACCTGAAGATCTTCGACCCCTCCTGGCGCGGCCTGCCGCCGGGTGAGCTGGCCGCGAAGCTCGAAGCGCAGCTGGCGTACAAGCACGGCAAGAAATTCGAGACTGCGAGTCGCGCCTACATCCGCTTCCTCGAGCTCGGCGGCGAAATCGCGCTCGACGACCTGACCTCGCAGGTGTTCGATGCGCCCTTCAATGCCGGCCTGCCGATCCTGACCGGGCTGAGCGCCACCTATCTCTACGACAGCCGGCGCGAGTACACCAATCGCCACAACCGCGCCGTGTACGACGACCTGCGCGGCGAGCCGACCGGCCACTTCGTGGTGCTGTGCGGCCGGGAGCGCGGCAAGGTGCGTGTCGCCGACCCGTACATCGGCAACCCGCTGGCCGACGACAGTCACTACTACGACGTCCGGGTCAACCGCCTGATCCGCGCGATCCTGCTCGGCGTGATGACGTACGACGCCAACCTGCTGGTCATCTCCGACGGAGACCTGCCGTGAGACGCCTGATCGTGGTGGACGACCCGAAGGCCTGGACGCTCGGCGGGCACGATGGCGACGTGGTGTCGGTGAGCGACTACCTCGCGCCGTCCGAGCCCTGGCCGTCGCGCGGCGTGCGGGTGTTCAACCTGGCGCGCTCCTACGGTTACCAGACCCGCGGCTACTATGTCTCGCTGCTCGCCGAGGCGCGCGGGCATCGCGTCATGCCCGACGTGCGCACCATCCAGGACCTGAACGCGCCGGGCTTCGTGCGTTTCATGCCGAACGACGTCGAGGAGCTCATCCAGAAGAGCCTGGCGCGGCTGAAGTCGGACGATTTCGTGCTGTCGATCTATTTCGGCGAGAACATGGCCGCGCAGCACCAGGCACTGGCACGGGCGATCTTCCGGCTGTTCCCGGTCCCCTTCCTGCGCGCCAAGTTCGGACGCGGACAGAAGTGGAGCATCCGCGGCTTGCGCGCCCTGCCCATGGACGAGATCCCCGAGCAGCACCTCGATTTCATGCACGGCGCGGCGCGGCGCTACTTCAGCCGCAAGCGCTACCAGCCCGAGCGGAGCGATCGATCCCGCTACGACCTCGCCATCCTGGTCAACGCGGAGGAGAAAGAGCCGCCTTCCGACCGGCAGGCGCTCAACCGCTTCGTGCAGGCCGCGCGCCGGCAGGGCTTCGGCGTCGAGTTCATCGGCCGCGACGACTACCCGCGGCTGGCGGAGTTCGACGCCCTGCTGATCCGCGAAACCACCGCGGTCAACCATCACACTTACCGTTTCTCCCGTCGCGCGCAGGCCGAGGGCCTCGCGGTGATCGACGATCCGGACTCGATCCTGCGCTGCGCCAACAAGGTGTACTTGGCCGAAGTGCTCAAGGGCGCCAGGATCGCCATTCCCCGCACCGAGATCATCCAGCGTGGACAGCGCCGCCAGGCGCTCACCCGGCTCGGCCTGCCCTGTGTGCTGAAAATCCCGGACTCCTCATTCTCGCAAGGCGTTGCCAAGGCGAGCACGGAGGCAGAGTACCTCGAACTGACCGACAAGATGCTGGCCGCGTCCGACCTCCTCATCGGCCAGGAGTACGCGCCCACGGATTTCGACTGGCGCGTCGGGGTGCTGGAAGGCGAGGCACTGTACGTCTGCAAGTATTTCATGGCGCGCGGCCACTGGCAGATCTACAACTGGGCCAGCCGCAAGCGCGGCGACGTCTCTGGGCGCTACGAATCGCTTGCCGTGACCGATGCGCCGCCGGCCGTCGTGCAGACCGCGGTCAAGGCGGCGAAGCTGATGGGCGACGGGCTGTACGGCGTCGACCTGAAGGAGATCGACGGCAAGCCGGTGGTCATCGAGATCAACGACAA
>DAOMOU010000050.1:0-11102 GCA_035444525.1 Gammaproteobacteria bacterium
GGCAGGACGTCCTTGCCGAAGGTGGTGGAGGGCGCCAGCACGTAGTCGTAGCCGCCCTCGTGCTCGCGGGCCAGCTGCGCGATCTGCGGCGCCAGCACGGCCGCGAGCGGCGCGCCGTTGGCAGGATTACCGACCGACAGCACCCGCGACACGCCGTCGAGCTTCGCGGCCGCCGCACAGGGCGCGTCCGCATCCGGCGCATGGAACACCGCCACGTGCACGTTGCCGAGCTGCCGCGCGCAGGCGACCGAGCGCGCGATCCCCGTGCTCAGAGTCTTGCCGTCGTGGTCGGCGATCAACAATACCCTGCTCATGCCAGCACTCCCTTGTCCCTGAGCGCCTTGACCAGCGCCTCAACCGATTCGACCCTGGTGCCGCCCTGGCGCTTGGGCGGCGGCTCGTGCAGGCCGGTCTCGAGTTGCGGCGGCGTCGCCACGCCGAGCTCGGCGAAGGGCTTGATGTCGAGCGGCTTGCGCTTGGCCTTCATGATGTCGGGCATTTTCACGAAGCGCGGCTCGTTCAGCCTGAGGTCGACGGTGACGACCGCCGGCAGTTCCACCTCGATGTTCTCCAGGCCCGCGTCGACCTCGCGGGTCGCCTTCGCCACGCCGTTGCTGAACTCGAGCCTGGACACGAAGGTCGCTTGCGGACGGTCCCACAGCGCGGCCAGCATCTGGCCGACCTGGTTGGCGTCGTCGTCGATGGCCTGCTTGCCCAGCAGCACCAGCCCTGGATCCTCCTGCTTGATGAGCGCCAGCAGCGCGCGCGCCGCGGCGAGCGGCTGAATCTCCGCCTCCGACTGGAAGAGGATTGCGCGGTCCGCCCCCATGGCGAGCGCGGTGCGCAATTGCTGCTGGGCCGCCTCCGGCCCGATCGAGACGACGATCACCTCCGCGGCGTCACCACGCTCCTTCATGCGCAGCGCTTCCTCGACGGCGATTTCGTCGAAGGGGTTGATGCTCATCTTGACGCCGTCCTTGACGACGCCGGTGCCGTCCCGGCTCACCTGGACCCGGACGTTGTAATCGATGACACGCTTGATGCCGACCAGGATCTTCATCTCGTTTCCTTGTCACATGGTCTGGTAGTTGGGCCCGCTGCCGCCCTCGGGCGTCACCCAGTCGATGATCTGGTACGGGTCCTTGATGTCGCAGGCCTTGCAGTGCACGCAGTTGGATGCGTTGATCTGCAGGCGCCGGCCGCCGTGCCCGTCGGCCACCATCTCGTAGACGCCCACCGGGCAGAAGCGCGTGCAGGGATTGCCGAATTCCTCGGCGCAGCGCGTCGCGCAGATCGAGGTGTCGGCCACCCGCAGGTGCACCGGCTGGGACTCCTCGTGCGCCGTGTTGGCGAAGTACACGCTGGCCAGGCGGTCGCGCGGTGGCAAGGTCCGCTCGGCGTGCCAGTGCGCGGCCATCGCCGCCTGCTCGCCGTGCGCGCGCGCACTCGCCAGCGTCCGCAGGCTGTCCCAGTCCGCGTGTGTCCTGAGCGTCCAGGGGCTGCGGCCGCCGAGCAGGGTCTCGAGCGCGCCGTTGGCCATGCCCAGCCACAGGCCGCGATGAAAGCCCGGGCGGATGTTGCGCACCTTGTGCAGCTCGCGACCGGCCGGCGAGGCGCGGAAAGCGGCGTCGTAACCCACCGGCGCGCCCGTGGCCGCGAGGTGTTCCGCCGCCAGCATCCCGGAGCGCAGCGCCTGGTGCACGCCCTTGATCTTCGGCACGTTGAGTGTCCCGGCGGCGTCGCCGACCAGCAGCGCGCCGGGCATGTCCATCTTCGGCAGCGCCTGCAGGCCGCCCTCGATGATGGTGCGCGCGCCGGAGGAAATGATCTCGCCGCCCTCGAGCAACTCGAGCAGGTCGGGATGGTGCTTGAACTGCTGGAAGGCCTCGAAGGGCGAGAAGCGCGGGTCGGCGTAGTCCAGCCCGACGACGAAGCCGACGTACAGGCGGTCCTGGTCGAGGTGATAGACGAAGCTGCCGCCATAGGTGGCGCTGTCCAGCGGCCAGCCGACCGTGTGCTGGATCAGGCCGGGTGTCGTGCGCCCCGGAGGCAGCTGCCACAGCTCCTTGAAGCCGAGACCGTAGGTCTGTGGTGTGACGTCGCGGTCGAGGTGAAAGCGCGCAATGAGTTCCTTCGAGACGCTGCCGCGGCATCCTTCGGCGAGGATCGTGGTGCCGGCATGGATGTCGACGCCCGGGGCGAAGTTGTCGCCGGGGCGGCCGTCCGGGGTTTCGTCGGCTTCGCGGCCCATGTCGCCGCAGCGCACGCCGATGACGCGGGTCTCGGCGCCCTCGCCGGCGAGCAGCGGCCGGCGGGCGGGAAAGCCGGGGAACACCTCGACGCCGAGCGACTCGGCGTGTGCCGCCAGCTGCTTGCAGAGCTCGCCCAGCGAGACGATGAAATTGCCGGCGTTGTGCATCTGCGGCGGCGTCGGCAGACGCCAGGAGCCGCCCCGGGTCAGCAGGCGGAACTCGTCGCGGCCGGCCGGCACGCAGATGGCGGGCGGCTGGTCCCGCCAGCCCGGCATGAGCTCGTCCAGCGGCCCGGGTTCCATGACGCAGCCCGACAGGATGTGCGCGCCGATCTCCGAGCCCTTCTCGAGCAGGCACACGCTCGCATCCGGCAGGCGCTCCTTCAGCCGGATGGCGCAGGCCAGCCCGGCCGGACCGCCGCCGACGATCGCGAAGTCGTAAGCCATGACATCGCGCTCGATGCCGGTGTCCTGCTCGCTCATGGTCGCCTCTGGCCGTGCGGGGCAGCCTTGAATTTTACCTGAGCCATCTCTCTATTTGGGCTGCATGCGGATCGCGCCGTCGAGGCGAATGGTCTCCGCGTTGAGCATCGGGCTGGTGCAGATGACGGCGACCAGGTCGGCGAACTCCTCCGGCCGGCCGAGGCGGGAGGGGAAGGGCACTTGCGCGGCGAGCGACTGCTGCACGTGCTCCGGCATGCCTTCCATCATCGGCGTCAGGAAGATGCCCGGCGCGATGGTGTTGACGCGGATGCCGAGGCGTGCGAATTCGCGCGCCAGCGGCAGCGCCATGCCGGCCACGCCGGCCTTGGAGGCGGAGTAGGCGGCCTGGCCGACCTGGCCCTCGAAGGCCGCGATCGACGCCGTATTGACGATCACGCCGCGCTCGCCTTCCGCGTTGGGCTCGTTGTGCTGCATGTGCGAGGCCGCGGCCTTGGCGAGCTGGAAGGTGCCGACCAGGTTCACCAGGATGACCTTGGCGAAGAATTCACCGGCCATGGGGCCCTCCCGGCCGAGCACGCGCCCGGCGCCGAGGATGCCGGCGCAGCTTACCGCGAGGTTGATGCCGCCGAAGGCCTGGGCCGCTGCGTCCACGCTGGCGATGACCTCGGCATCGTTGCTGACGTCGGTTCTGAAGAACCGCGCGCGTTCCCCAAGGGCGGCGGCGGCCTCCCGGCCCTGCGTCTCGTTGACGTCGAGGATCGCCACCTGGCCGCCCTCGGCCACGATTCGCTTTGCGACCGCGTGGCCCAGGCCGGAGGCGCCGCCGGAGACGACGGCTTTGAGCTTGGAGAGTTCCATTCAGGGGCTTCCTTTGGCTACTTGTGAAATTTCAGTCACGGCGATATTCCGGCAGCCGGCCGAGCCGGCTGCCCGGCTCGCGACCGAGGTGACGGCAGATGAAGTGGCCGGCGGCCACCAGCGCCGGCAGGTCGATGCCGGTCTCGATGCCGAGGCCGTGCAGCTGGTAGACGAGGTCTTCGGTGGCGACGTTGCCCGAGGCGCCCTGCGCATAGGGACAGCCGCCGAGCCCGGCCACCGAGGCGTCCACCACGGTCACGCCGGCCTCGAGGCAGGCGAAGACGTTGGCCAGCGCCTGGCCGCGCGTGTCGTGGAAATGCACCGCGAGGCGCTCCATGCCGCATTCGCCGGCCACGGCCCAGAGCAGCCTGCGCGCCGCCACCGGCGTGCCGACGCCGATGGTGTCGCCGAGCGAGACCTCGTAGCAGCCCAGCTCCAGCAGCGCCTGGGCCACCTCGATGACCCTGGCCTCGTCGACCGTGCCCTCATAGGGACAGCCGAGCACGCAGGAAACGTAGCCGCGAATCCGCATGCCGCGCTCGAGTGCGGGCGCGGCGAGTGCGCGGATGCGCGCCAGGCTCTCGGCCACGGAGGCATTGATGTTCCGCTGGTTGAACGTCTCCGAGGCTGCGGTGAACACCGCGATCTCCTCGACGCCCGCTGCCGCCGCCCGTTCCAGGCCCTTCAGGTTGGGCACCAGGACGGGGTAGGCCACGCCCGGCCGGCGCGAGATGCCGCGGAAGACCTCGTCCGCATCGGCGAGTTGCGGAATCCAGCGCGGACTGACGAAACTGGTGGCCTCGACCGCGGGCAGACCGGCCACCGCCAGCCGCTCGATGAACTCGATCTTCACCGCCGGCGGCACGACCGCCTGTTCGTTCTGCAGTCCGTCCCGCGGGCCGACCTCCACGACTTTCACGTGCGTGGGCATCGACACGTCAGTCGGCCTCGTCCGGCAGGATATCGACCAGCACGGCATCCGCCTCGACGCTGTCACCCTCGCTGCACAGCACACGCTCCACCCGGCCCGCCACCGGCGCCGCCAGCGTCAGCTCCATCTTCATGCCTTCCATGATCAACAGCGGCTGGCCGACGACGACCCGGTCGCCGACCGCGACTTTCAGCGCGACGATGGTGCCCGGCATGGGCGCGACCGGGTGGGTGTCCTCCTCGCCGTGGCCCGACGCGTCGGCGTGCAACGGCTCGACCACGAAATCCCAGCCGTGGTCGCCGAAGCCGACGTACACCCGGTCGTCGCCGGCGGCCACCAGTGCGTCCCCGGCGATGCCCTGGCACTCGAGCCGCAGCCGCCCGCCGCCCAGGTCCTCGAGAAGCGCATCGACATGGTGGTCGCCCGAGTGGACCCGCGCACCGCCGGCGACCAGCTCCAGGCGCAGCTCATGGCGACGCCCGGCGGCGTCCAGCAGGGCGACCGGAACGCCGCCCGCGCCCGCCGCACGCCAGCCGTCGCCGGCCCCCCAGGGCGACCAGCGATCCGCCGCTGCAGCCGGGCGCGGCAGATCCCTGGCGATACGCCAGGCAGCCACGGCCAGCACCGGCAGTGGTGGTGCCGGCACGTTCCACAGCACCTCCTCGAGCTCGCGATCGAGAAAGCCCGTGTCCACCTCGCCCGCCTCGAAGGCCGGGTGCGCCGCCACCGCCCGCAACAGCGGCAGGTTGGTGGTCACGCCGGCGATCGCCGTGTGCGCGAGGGCTTCGCGGAGTCGGGTGACGCATTCGCGCCGGTCGAGGCCGTGCACGACCAGCTTGGCCAGCATCGGATCGTAGTGATGGCTGACGTCGTCACCCTCCTCGAAGCCCGAGTCCAGCCGGATGGCCGGATGGCGATCGGGCGCGCGGAACCTGCGGATGCGGCCCGTCGAGGGCATGAAATTGTTGGCGGGATTCTCGGCGTAGATGCGCGCCTCGACGGCATGGCCGCGGCGCGGAATTTCGGCCTGGGCGAGGGGCAGGGGCTCGCCGGCGGCGACCCGCAACTGCCACTCGACCAGGTCCAGTCCGGTGAGCAGCTCGGTGACCGGGTGCTCCACCTGCAGGCGCGTGTTCATTTCCATGAACCAGAATTCGCGCTCCGGGCTGACGATGAACTCGACCGTGCCGGCATTCAGGTACTCGACCGCGCGCGCCGCCTCCACCGCCACCTCGGACATGCGCTGGCGGGTGGCGTCGTCGAGCAGCGGGGAGGGCGATTCCTCGATGACCTTCTGGTAGCGGCGCTGCGTGGAGCACTCGCGCTCCCACAGGTGTATCACGTTGCCGTGGCGGTCGCCGAACACCTGCACCTCGATGTGCCGCGGCCGCTCGATGAAGCGCTCGAGGATGACCTGGTCGTCGCCGAAAGCCTTGTTCGCCTCGCGCTTTGCGGCCGCCAGCGCCTCGGCGAAATCGTCCGCGCTGCGCACCACCCGCATGCCCTTGCCGCCGCCGCCGGCCGCAGCCTTGATGAGCACCGGGTAGCCGATGGCGGCGGCACGCTCGGCGAGCCGCTCGGGGGCCTGGTCCGCGCCGTGATAGCCCGGCACGACCGGCACGCCGGCGTCTTCCATGATCGCCTTGGCTTCGCTCTTCGAGCCCATGGCGCGAATGGTCTCGTGGCGCGGCCCCACGAACACCAGCCCGGCCGCGACGCAGTCGCGCGCGAACGCGGCGTTCTCCGACAGGAAACCGTAGCCGGGATGGACGGCGTCGACGCCGGCGGCCAGCGCGGCTTCGATGATGCGCGCGCCATTCAGGTAACTGTCCGCGGGCGCCGCGCCGCCGATGGCGACGGCGGTGTCGGCCTCGCGGACGTGCCGCGCACGCGCGTCGGCGCTGGAATGCACGGCCATCGTCTCGATGCCGAGCCGGCGGCAGCTGCGCATCACGCGGCACGCGATCTCGCCCCGGTTGGCGATCAACAGCCGGCGCAAGCGCAGTTCGTGGCTCACCCGCCGTCCTCGTCCCGCGCCGGCGCCCAGGCCGGCGCGCGCTTCTGCAGAAAGGCCGCCAAGCCTTCCTGTCCCTCCGCCGAGACGCGCAGCTGGGCGATGATCTGCGCGGTGCGGCGCTTCAGCGCATGGTCGGCGGAGATGCCGCCGCCCTCTACGGTGAACACCAGTTCCTTGCTCTCGCGCAGCGCGCGGGGGCCGCCGCGCAGCAGCATTTCCACCTGGTCGTCGAGCGCGGCGTCGAGCTTGTTGGGCTTGGCGATCTCGTGCACCAGGCCGACGCGCCGCGCCAGCTTGGCGTTCATCGCCTCGGCGCTCAGGAACAGGCGGCGCGCATTGCGCGCACCGATCGCCGCTATGACGTAGGGACTGATGACCGCCGGCACGAGGCCGAGCCGCACCTCGGAGAGCGCGAAGCGAGCCTCGTTGCTGGCGATCGCGATGTCGCAGCAGGCGATCAGCCCGACGCCGCCGCCGTAGGCATGGCCGTTGACCCGCGCAATGGTGGGCAGCGGCAAGGTGTCGAGCAAGGACATCAGGTCCGCAAGATGCAGCGCGTCCTCGATGTTCTCCTCTTCGCTGCAGCCGGCCATGGCGCGCATCCAGTTCAAGTCTGCCCCGGCCGAGAACGAGCGGCCCGCGCCGGTGAGCACGACGACCCTGATGTCCTGGCGTGACTTGATTTCGATCAGCAACTCAGTGAGCCGCGCCACCAGCGCCGCGTCGAAGGCGTTGTGCAGCTCCGGCCTGTTCAGCGTGAGCGTTGCGACGCCGCGGGCGTCGGTTTCCAGCAGTACGTTGCTTGTCATGGTCCTGTCGTCACATCCTGAAAATGCCGTAGGGGCCCTCGGCGGCCGGGGGCGCGTTCCTGCTCGCCGACAGCGCCAGCGCCAGCACGCGGCGCGTGTCCGCCGGATCGATCACGCCGTCGTCCCAGAGCCTCGCACTGGCATAGTAAGGGTGGCCCTGGGTCTCGTACTGTTCGCGTATGGCGGCGCGGAAGCTCGCTTCGTCTTCCTCGGGCCAGCTATCGCCGCGCGCCGCCAGGCCGTCGCGACGCACGGTCGCCAGCACGCTGGCAGCCTGCTCGCCGCCCATTACCGAGATGCGCGCGTTCGGCCAGGTCCACAGGAAGCGCGCGCCGTAGGCCCGGCCGCACATCGCGTAGTTGCCGGCGCCGAAGGAGCCGCCGATCACGACCGTGAACTTCGGCACCGTGGCGGTGGCGACGGCGTTCACCATCTTCGCCCCGTCCTTGGCGATGCCGGCGTGCTCGTACTTGCGCCCGACCATGAAGCCGGTGATGTTCTGCAGGAACAGCAGCGGCACGCCGCGCCGGTTGCACAGCTGGATGAAGTGCGCGCCCTTGAGCGCGGATTCGGAGAACAGGATGCCGTTGTTGGCGAGAATGCCCACCGGGTAGCCGTGAACGCGCGCAAAGCCGCAGACCAGCGTCTTGCCGTACAGCGGCTTGAACTCGGTGAGCACGGAGCCGTCGACGATCCGCGCGATCACCTCGCGCACGTCGTAGGGATAGCGCGTGTCCCGGGGCACGATGCCGTAGAGATCCTCGGCGGGGTACAGCGGGGCCACCGGCTCGGCCAGCTCGCCATGGGTGGGCTTCACTCGGTTCAGCGTCGCGACCAGTTCGCGGGCGATCGCCAGGGCGTGCGCGTCGTCGTTCGCCAGGTGGTCCGTGACCCCGGAAATGCGGCTGTGGACGTCGCCGCCACCCAGCGTCTCGGCGTCGACCTCTTCGCCGGTGGCCGCCTTCACCAGCGGCGGCCCACCGAGGAAAATGGTGCCCTGGTTGCGCACGATCACCGCCTCGTCGCACATCGCCGGCACGTAGGCGCCGCCCGCCGTGCAGGAGCCCATCACCACGGCGAGCTGCGGAACGTTGGCGGCCGACATGCGCGCCTGGTTGTAGAAAATGCGGCCGAAATGGTCGCGGTCCGGGAACACCTCGTCCTGCAGCGGCAGGAAGGCGCCGCCGGAATCCACCAGGTAGATGCAGGGGAGATGATTCTCCAGCGCCACCTCCTGCGCGCGCAGGTGCTTCTTGACCGTGATGGGGAAATAGGTGCCGCCCTTGACGGTCGCGTCGTTGGCGACGATGACGACCTCGCGGCCCGCGACGCGCCCGATGCCGGTGATGATTCCGGCTGCCGGGGCCTGTCCGTCGTAGAGCCCGTGGGCGGCCAGCGCCGAGAGCTCGAGGAAAGGGCTGCCGGCGTCGAGCAGGGCGTCGACGCGCTCCCGGGGCAACAGCTTGCCGCGCCCGGCATGCCGGTCCCGCGCCCGCTCGCCGCCGCCCCGGGCGACCTGCGCCAGCTGCGCGCGAAGGTCGGCCACCAGCGCCTCCATGTGGCGGCGGTTGGCGTTGAACTCCTCGCTGTCGGGGCGAACTGCGGTGGAGAGGACGGGCATCGCGGCTAGAGCGCTTCGATGGCGACCGCGGTCGCTTCGCCGCCGCCGATGCACAGCGAGGCCAGGCCGCGCTTCAGGCCGCGGGCGCGCAGCGCGTGGACCAGCGTTACCAGCAGGCGCGCGCCGGTGGCGCCGATCGGGTGACCAAGCGCGCAGGCGCCGCCGTTGACGTTCACCTTGTTGCGGTCCAGCCCGAGATCGTGGATGGCGGCCATCGCCACCACCGCGAAGGCCTCGTTGATCTCGTACAGGTCGACGTCGTCAGGTCCCCAGCCGAGCCGCTCGAGCAGCTGCCGGGTGGCGGCCACAGGGGCGGTGGTGAACCACTCGGGGGCATGCGCGAAGCCGCCGTGGCCGACGATCCTGGCAAGCGGCTCGAGGCCGCGCCGCGCGGCCTCGGTCTCGGTCATCAGCAGCAGCGCGGCGGCGCCGTCGGAAATCGACGACGAGGACGCGGCCGTGACGGTGCCGTCCTTGCGGAAGGCCGGCCGCATGGTCGGGATCTTGTCGATTTCGCAGCGGCCGGGTTCCTCGTCACGGCCGACGACTACCTCGCCACGGCGCGACTTGACCGTCACCGGCGCGATTTCCGTATCGAAGGCGCCGTCCACCGCGGTCAGGGCATGTTGCACGCTGTCGATCGAGAACGCGTCCTGCGCCTCGCGGGTGAAGCCGTACTTGTCCGCCGTCAGCTCCGCGAAGTGGCCCATCATGTTGCCGTCGTAAGGGTTCTGCAGTCCGTCGTAGAACATGTGGTCGAGCACTTCCTGGTGGCCCATACGGTAGCCGGCGCGGGCCTTGGGCAGCAGGTAGGGCGCGTTGCTCATGGATTCCATGCCGCCCGCCAGGACGACCTTCGCCGACCCAGCGCGCAACAGGTCGTGACCGAACATGACCGCCTTCATGCCGGAGCCGCAGACCTTGTTGACGGTCGTGCAGCCGACCGCGTCCGGGATGCCCGCCGCGAGCGCCGCCTGGCGGGCCGGCGCCTGGCCGATGCCCGCCGGCAGCACGCAGCCGATGATCGCCTCGGAAACCTCGCCGGGCGCGAGCCCGGCGTCGGCCAACGCGGCGCGAATGGCCGTGGCGGCCAGTTGCGGCGCCGGCACGGTGCCCAGGCCGCCCTGGAAGGCGCCGATCGGGGTGCGGCGCGCGGCCGCGATGACGATGCTGTCGTTGCTCATGTCCGGATTCCTCGCTGTCAGCCGGCGTCCCCGCCGGTGGCGCGAAACAGCTCGCGCCCGATCAGCATGCGGCGGATTTCGCTGGTCCCCGCGCCGATCTCGTAAAGCTTGGCGTCGCGCAGCAGGCGTCCCGCCGGGTACTCGTTGATGTAGCCGTTGCCGCCCAGCGCCTGGATGGCCTCCAGCGCCAGGTCCACGGCCGATTTCGAAGCCAGCAGCAGGCAGGCGGCGGCGTCGAAGCGGGTCGGCTCGCCGCGGTCGAACTGGCCCGCCACGCGATAGGTGAAGGCGCGGCTGGACTGCAGCGCCGTGTACATGTCGGCGACCTTGGCCTGCATGATGCCGAAAGTGCCGATCGGCTGGCCGAACTGCCTGCGTTCGTGCAGATACGGCAGCACCACGTCCATGCAGGACTGCATGATGCCGATCGGCCCCCCCGACAGCACCAGGCGCTCGGAGTCGAGCCCCCGCATCAGTATGTAGGCACCGCCGCCGACTTCGCCGAGCACGTTCTCCGCCGGGATCTCGCAGTCCTCGAACACCAGTTCGCAGGTGTTCGAGCCGCGCATGCCGAGCTTGTCCAGTTTCTGCGCCGTGCGGAAGCCCGGCATGCCCTTTTCGACGATGAAGGCGGTGATGCTGCGCGAGCCCTCGGCCGCATCGGCCGTGCGCATGTAGACCAGCAGCACGGAGGCCTCGGGCCCGTTGGTGATCCACATCTTCGAGCCGTTCGCCACCCACACGTCGCCGCGCTGCTCGGCGCGGCAGCTCATCGAGCCGATGACGTCGGAGCCGGCGCCCGGCTCGGACATGGCGAGCGCCCCGACCCATGCGCCGGAACAGAGCTTCGGCAGGTACTTGCGCTTCTGCGCATCCGTGCCGTTGAGCCAGATGTTGTTCAGGCAGAGGTTGGAATGGGCGCCGTAGGACAGGCCGACCGAGGCCGAGGCGCGCGAGATTTCCTCCATGGCCACGACGTGCGCCAGG
>DAOMOU010000051.1:0-3096 GCA_035444525.1 Gammaproteobacteria bacterium
CGCCGCAGGCGCGACGGGCGACGTGCTGCCGATGCTGACGTGATCGAAGCCGCCGCCGGCGGCGAGATACAGGGTCCTGATGCTCACTTCGTTTGATCCGCCGACAGGGGTGTGGGCAGTGTAGGACGATCAGCGTCGCGCCACCGACACGGCCCTTCAAGCCTCAGGCCATTGCCGCGCACCATGCAGGATGCGCAGCACATCCACGCTGTCCTGCCGTTCCCGGTAGACGACCAGGAATGGAGTTCCATCCAACGGCCATTCCCGGGTTTCCGGTAGACGCCCGACTCGTCCCATTCCGGGCTGCGTTCCGATCAGGGCCAGGCGTTCAAGCAGTCGTTCGGCGAAGGCGATCGCGTGCATCGCGCCGAATGTCGCCGCGCCCCACGCCTGGATGCCCTCCAGGTCGGCAACGGCATCATCGAGCAGCCTGACCGGGCGGGTCATTCGGCAGCCAGACGTCTGGCGTGCCTGCGGACCCGATCCGCTACGTCATCGAGCGAATGAAATTTGGCATCCGGCGCGTTCGCCTTGTCCAGTGCGGCGTGCACCTGTTGGCGAAACCAGCGGTCGTGTTCGACTGCGGCGTGCACTTCCAGGCAGCGCTCCTGCTCCCGGCGGATCAGGTCGCGGATCAGTTCGCTGTCGTTGGTGAAGCGACCGGCCCGAACCTGCCCTGCAATCCAGGCGTCCTGCTGGTCGGTGACGGTAATGGTCTTGCGGATGACGGCCACGGCGCGCCTCCTGAGCCTGCGAATCATATGATTTTATCATACTGCTATCTCGTCGTCGTGCCGCTGAGGCACCGACCCTCACCTCACCGGCATTGACGCTGTTCCAATGGACCGTGAACTGCATCCGTTTGCCGTCAATCGGAGTCAAGGGATGTATGCGGGGAGTACGACCACATGGCATGGGAGAGGTGGTGGATCAGCCGCCTGACCGGCCCGCGACCAGGATCACGGCAATCACGATCATCGCCGCACCAGACACGCGGCCGACGATCCTGGCCGCCTGCGGTCGCGTGCGCAGCAGCGCGCCCGAACCATAGCCCACCAGCAGGTAGACCACCGCGCAGCTCAGTACGTGCACCAGTCCCAGCGCGACCAACTGCGCCGGCACCGGCCATGTGCCCGCAGGATCGACGAACTGCGGCAGCAGCGCGAGGAACAGCAGGAAGACCTTGGGATTGAGTCCGCTCACGCAGGCGCCGCGCACCAGCCAGGACCAGCCTGATGCCGCGCCCTGCTCTTCCGCGACACCGGGCACCGGCGGCCGCCGCAGCAGGCCCACGCCCAGCCACAGCAGGTACGCCGAGCCGACGAAGGTCAGCACGGTCATCGCCACCGGCGAACCCGCGACCAGCGCACCCACCCCTGCCGCGACCACCAGCGTCGCCACCAGATGGCCGAGCAGCAACCCGCCCACCGCCGGCGGCACCGCTCGCTCGCGCATGCCCGCCGCGATGCTGTAGGCCCAGTCCACGCCAGGCGTGATCACGAACAGGATGGACACCGCCCAGAAGGCGAGCAGGGTTGCAGGTGTCATGGCGCCAGGCCTCCGGTTGAATGCGCCTGCGGCCAGGGGTGGAACCTGCCGGCAGGATCGCGCTGGAGGAAACAATATCGGCGGCTGAGCGAAATGTGCTTTCAAATATTTGCCATGATCCAGTCATTTGAGGGAAACTCTTCCCCATGGACAGGACCGACCGGAAAATCCTTTCCGAACTGCAGTTCGATGGGCGACTTTCCATCACCGACCTGGCCGAACGCGTCGGCCTGAGCGTCTCCCCCTGCCATCGCCGGCTGCGGGCGCTGGAGCAGTCGGGCGCGATCCGCGGCTATCGCGCCCGGCTCGACCTGGCTGCCCTCGGCCTGGACTTCTCCGCGCTGGTCTTCGTCACCCTGCGCGACGGCGGCCGCGACGCGGTGGAGTCGTTCGAAGCAGCGGTGGCCGATGTTCCCAACGTGATCCAGGCGCAGCGGCTGTTCGGCGACCCCGACTACCTGCTGCAGGTCGTCAGTCGCGACCTGGGTGCCTTCCAGCGCCTCTACGACGATCGCCTCTCCGCCCTGCCCGGCGTGCAGCGCCTGACCTCGACCCTGGTGATGAAGAGCGTGGTCGAGGACCGGATGCTGCCGTTGGATGCGGCGGCGTCCTAGTCAGCCTGCGGTGACGCCTTCCAGCCAGCGAGCGGTCACGTCGGCGACCATGGCGCCGCGTTCACGATGCGGGAAATGGCCGCAGCCCTCCATGACCTGGAGCATCATCGACGTCTGCAGCCTGCGCTCGATGCGCGCCGGGTGGGCCAGAGTGCCGTATTCGTCCGCATCGCCGTAGATCGCCAGCAGCGGACACTGCACCTGCTGCAGTTCCGCGTCGAGGTTCCAGTCGGCGAAGCCGGGGTCGAACCAGGTTCCGATCCACGCCTGCAGCGCCCAGGCGGCCTTGTCGCCGTGGTACTTCTCCAGGCGCTCCAGCTGGCCCGGCCGGGCGAAGAACGCTTCCGCATCGCGGATACCGTCAAGCGTGTGCTGTTCGACGAACAGCTGCGACGATTCGACCACCAGCGCGCGGCACGCCTCGGGCCAGGCTGCGGCGCAGGCGATCGCCATGCCGCCGCCGATGCTGTGGCCGAACAGGATGAACTCGTCGATCCCGAGCTGTTCGCGGACGGCCGGGAAGCCGACGCGTGCCTCGTCGTGCACGAAGCGCAGGCCCAGCTTGCCGGGGTGCGTGTCGGACTGCCCGTAGCCCAGGCGATCGTAGGCAATGACGGTCCGGCCGGTGGCTCGCGCGAGACGCTCCGGGAAGTCTCGCCACAGCGCGACGGAGCCCAGCGAATCGTGGAACAGCACGATGGGCGCGCGGTCGTTGCCCTGGTCGCCGCCGGCGGACCAGGACTTTGCGTAGAGCCTGCCCTGCGGCGTCGGAATCCGGAACTCGCGGGTGTCGATGGCGACCGTGGTGTCCATGTCAGGCCGCGAATTCTAGCCCGCAGCGGGCGCAACACCCGCCTCGAACACTGGCCAGCTCGCCTTGAGCCGGCGCTGGTACCGCTTCGCGCCGCCGAACAGCAGTTCGCTGTGCAGCGAG
>DAOMOU010000051.1:3196-11037 GCA_035444525.1 Gammaproteobacteria bacterium
GAGCCGGCGCTGGTACCGCTTCGCGCCGCCGAACAGCAGTTCGCTGTGCAGCGAGGACGAGATCGCCGCACTGTTCGGCCCCGCGGCGTGAAGCAGATGTTGGACACGCACCTGCTGCCGGGGGCGACCGCCGAGCGAGCCGGGGGGAAGTCCTTGATGACCACGCCGCCGGGCCAAGGCCGGCCTCGACCTGCCCGATAACGGCTCCCTTGACGCGAAAATCGACACGCGTAATCTCAAAAGTGGCCGAACCCCCGTCCTCTGGAAGAGAGAATCAGGATGCTTGAAGCCAGACAACCAGGCCATGGACGTCGCCGGATCGGACTTGTGATCGCAATGAGCCTTGCCGCAGCCATTTCATTCGCAGCGTGGGTTGCACAGCCAGCGCGTGAGGGGGCGCCTGCAGACCAGGCCGGAGCCGCCGACGACACTCACCGGGCGCAGGGCATCTGGCTGTTGGAAGACGGCAAATCCGTCAACATCCTGGCGATCAACATGCTGGCGATCGATGTGCTGGATCAGTATGCCCGCGCCACGGGCCAGTCGCTGCAGATTGCGGATGATGTGAGCCGGGACAAGCGCATTACACTCGACTTCACGGCGGTCCCTGGCTTCACCCTGGAGGCTCTCATCGCCGAGGTCATGGGTGCCCGGATCGAATCCGACGGCGTAACGCTCCGCGTGCAGGCGCTTTCCAGCGCAGGCCAATAGCCCGGCGTGAATGATTTGCCGCAGGTCGTCGGGCGGGTTGTCTGAAGGCGGCTGCGTATCATGCTGGGATCCATCCAGGCCTTTGCGTAAACCCGGCTCCGCGAAGGCTAGCCCGAAGCCGGCGCGACGCCCGCCTCGAACACCGCCCAACTGGCCTTGAGCCGGCGCTGGTATCGCTTCGCCCCCCCAAACAGCAGCTCGCTGTGCAGCGAATCGATCATGCCCATGTAGGCCGCGGTCAGCACTTCGACACCCAGCCCGCCGGCGTTGGGCACCAGCGACGATCCTTTCAGCAGCTTGCGGATGATGCCTTCGAGCTCGTCCATGAACGCGTGCATGGGCGCCATCACCACATCGTGCAGGTGGTACGGCGGCGCGAACAGCATCCGCACCCAGAACTCGACCCGATGCGAACTCTCGAATCGCGTCTGGATGCTTTTCAGGTAGGCCAGCAATGGCTGCCGGGCATCACCGCCGGCCACCAGTACCGTGCGCGCGTGTTCGAGCTCGGCTTCGATCAGCTGCGGAATGAGGCTGAGGAACAGTTCGTCCTTGTTGCGGAAATGCGCATAGACCGAGGGCTTGCGGATGCCGACGTCGGCGGCGATCTCGTTCATCGAGGTCGCGTCGAAGCCTTGCCTCGCAAAGCGCGCCAGCGCGGCATCCTGGAGTCGCGATGCTGTCATCAAAGTCACCTCGGGGTCGGCATGTGGCGGTGGCGCGGTGCTGGCGTCGATCAGGGATGGAAGCCGAGCTTTTCACCGCTGGCGAAGCGGCTGAACCGGAACGGCGCCACGTCGATCGGCGGGGTCTCCCCCGTGGCCAGGTCGGCCAAGATGCGGCCGGCGGCCGGGCCCCAGGTCAGGCCATAGTAGAGACCGGATCCGACCAGCAGCCCCGGCACCTGCGCAACTTCGGAGATCACCGGCATGTTGTCGATGGTCGTCGCCAGCGCGCCGGCCCAGCGCTCGCGGATCCGGATGTTGCGGAAGGCGGGATGGATCTCGCCGATCGTCTTCCAGCCGTTGTCGATCCGCTCGGGCACGATTTCCGGATCGAGGATCCGCGTTTCTTCGAAGGGTGATATCGCATCCAGCGCCCAGCGGCGCGGCGTGGTCAGCGCCTTCCAGAACTCCGGGATCGACAGCGTGGGATCGACCATCTCGCCCATCGCACCCAGCGCCGGCAGCAGCCGCGGCGCGTTGCGGATGGCGTCCGGGGTGATCGGCGCGACCGCTGCGGCCTCGCCGCCGGTATAGCCGCCGTCGATCTCGCGGCGCAGCAGGGTGCCGCCGAAGATCGCCGAGACTTCGGGACCGTCCGGGACCGGATCGATGCTCGAAGACGTGGCATAGGCGGTGACCTGCGGCAGGTCGAGTCCAAGGCTGCGCGCCATCAGCGACGACCACGCGCCGCCGGCGAGGATGACGATGCCGGCACGGACTTCGCGCTTCTCCGTCACCACGCCCACGGCCTTGCCACCTTCGAGGATCAAACCGCGCACGGCTTCGTTCTGGAAGATTTTCGCGCCCAGCTTGCGCGCGCCCAGTGCAATCGCGGGTGCGGCCAGTTTCGGCTCCGCCTTGCCTTCGCCAGGGCTGTAGAGCACGGCCTTCCAGTCGCCTTCGACGCCCGGCATCAGCGCCTGCGCCTCGCGCGGGGAGATCAACCGGGCCTCGCCGTTGGGCAGGCTGTCCACGCTCGCGAGCCACGCCCGGGCGGCCTCGACTTCCTCATCGCTGTGCAGGAAGTTGGCGAGTCGGTCCGGGCGATAGCCGGTCTCCTCCCCGGTGCGCTCGTTCAAGCCTCGCCAGAGTCCACGGGACAGTTCGGCAAGCTCCTGCTTCAGCGGTGACTGCGACTGGCTTTCGATCCAGCCCACCGATCGGCCGGAGGCCTCACCGGCGACGACGCCCTTCTCGAACAGGGCGACCGACAGCCCGCGTGCAGCGAGCTCCAGTGCCGTGGAGGTACCCACGAATCCGCCGCCGATGACGATCGCGTCTACGCTCGGTCCCAGCGCATCGTCGGATGGAATGCTGCGCGCCCGGGATCGCGGCACCTTGTTCAAACCGGCCCCCGGCCCGCTGACCGAGTAAAGGCCAACGCCTACGGCCGCCGCCAGCGCGGCGCCTGCAATGATGAAACCGCGTCGGGTCAGACTCATATGCTCACCTCAAAACCATGCGTGGTCACAACGATCACTTGCCTTGCGCATCAGAAGCACGCGCAGCAAATCCATACAGCACCAGCGCCAGCACGCCGCAAGCGGCAATCGCCAGCGGCAACTGCCCGAGCCCCTGCGCCGTGAGGCTGACGACGTAGCCGACGATGGCGGCCACCAGGTACTGCAGCATGCCCATGAGCGCCGATGCGGTCCCGGCCTGCGGCCCGGCGTTGTCCATCGTCAGCGCGGTCATGTTGCCGAACACCAGTCCCAGCAGGCCGATCGCCAGCGCCAGCAGGCCGAGATAGACGGCCAGGCTGGTGAGGCCCGCAGCCACCGCCAGGAACAGTGCAAAAGCGGCCAGGACATGCAGCACGAGTCCGATCACCATCACGCGCTGCGCCGCCATGCCACCGCGCAGCAGGCGGTTGCTCAAGGCCCCACCCAGCACCACGGCCACGGAGTTGGCGGCGAACACGTAGCTGAACTGCGCCGGGCTCAGGCCGAAGTGCCCGGTGAACACGAAGGCCGACCCGCTGATGTAGACGAACAGTGCGCCGAGGACGAAGCCGCCCGACAGGGTGTAGGCCATGAAGGGCCCGTTGCGCATCTGCCGGCCATACGCGCGCGCGATCGAACCCGGATGCAGCGGCGTCCGGCGCTCGACCGGCAATGAATCGGGAATGCTGCGCAGGCCCCAGGCCAGGCCAATCGCACCCAGTGCCGCGAGCACCCAGAAGATGAGGCGCCAGTCGCCATGCCCCAGCAGGTAGCCGCCGAGGATCGGCGCCAGGATCGGCGCGATCATCATCACCTGCATGAGTACCGAGAACACCCGGGCAGACTCGGACAGACTGCACAGGTCGGCCACGATCGCGCGCGGCGTGACCAGTCCCGCGGCGGCACCGATCGCCTGCAGGAAGCGCGCGGCCATCAGCCATTCCACCGACGGCGCGAGCGCACCGAGGACGGAGCCGGCCACGAAGATCGCCATGCCGGCCAGCAGCGGGACGCGGCGCCCGTAGCGGTCGAGCAGCGGCCCGTAAAGGCCCTGCCCGATCGCCAGGCCGAGCAGGAAGATCGAGAGCGTCTGCTGGATGCGACCGGGTGAGACATCGAAGTCCGCGGCGATCCCCGGCATGCCGGGCAGGTACATGTCGATCGCCATGGCGTCCAGGCCGGTCAGGAAGGCCAGCAGCAGGATCAGGACCAGGGGCATGTCCGCGGCGCGCGGTGACGCGATCGTGCTCATGGGGCGCTCCGCATGTCGGTGGGCTGCGGTGCGTTTGCGTGGGGCGAAGTGAAGCCGGGCATGGCGGTTGGTTACAGGGCGGGGCTGAGACGGTGCAGGATTGTACCCTTCCAACCTACCGGTCGGTAGGCAGTCGTCGCCCGACGGTTCAGCCTCCGTTCCGCGGCTGGCGGCGCCGCGGGGAAGCCGCGGTCGCCATGCCCGTTCTCACAGGCACCCCGCTTCAACGAATGAACTGGAGAACTCGAGGATGGCGAGCTTCGCGGTCATGCCGCGCGTCTGGCGCTAGTTGCCCGTCGGCGATCGCTTCCGGAGCATCGACTTCAGGTCGGCGAACGGGTTGGTCGTGGCCGAGGCCGACGCGTCCTCCGCTGCCAGTGCGCTGACCCCGGTGTGGTCGAGCTGGCGCGAGTGCTCGTTGTCGTGGCAGTACACGCACAGCAGCTCCCAGTTGCTGCCGTCGGCCGGGTTGTCGTCGTGGTTGTGGTTGCGGTGGTGGACCGTCAGCTCCTGCAGGTTGGCGCGGGTGAACTCGCGCGCACAGCGGCCGCAGATCCACGGGTACATCTTCAGGGCGCGCTCGCGGTACCCCTTGTCGCGCTGCTCGGCGTCGCGGCGTGCCTCGGCGACGATGCGGTCGAGCCTGGCATTGTCTGGCGTAGGCATGGCGATCGGATCAGGTGGAAGCGACGGGGAAAGGGTAGCACCGGGTCCGCTTCCGCCCTGCCCCTGTTTCGCCCCCTGTCGGGTCGCGCCCTCGTCCCGGCGGTTTTGGGCCTATGCTGTCGCCCTGCCCGAGGGGAGAACGTCATGCGCGACCTGCTGGCCGTACTCGCATTGCTCGTCCTGATCGCTGTCGCGCCGGTGCGGGCGCAGGCGCCCGACGCTTCGCTGTCTTATGCGGGCAAGACCGTCCTCGTGACCGGATCGACCGATGGGCTCGGACGCGAGCTGGCCCTCGCGCTTGCCGCCGACGGCGCGCACGTCATCGTCCATGGCCGCAACGCCGAACGCGGCAAGGCCGTGGTCGAACAGATCCAGGCGTCGGGCAAGGGATCGGCACGCTTCATCGCCGCCGATTTTTCGTCGCTGCAGGCGGTCCGCGACTTCGCCGATACCATCGCAGCGGATTACCCCAGGCTCGACCTGCTGGTGAACAATGCCGGCATCGCCTTCAACCGGGCGCCACGGCGCAGCGCCAACGCCGACGGCCAAGAGCTGCAGTTCGTGGTGAACTACCTTGCCGGCTGGATCCTGGTGAACCGGCTGCTGCCCAACCTCGAAGCCGCCGCGCCGTCGCGCATCGTCAACGTCTCCTCGGGCAGCGCCAACGCGATCGATTTCGATGACGTCATGCTGGAACAGCCGGACGCCCACCACCGCGGCTACGGGCAGAGCAAACTGGCGCAGGTCATGATGACCATCGAACTCGCCCCGTCGTTCGCCGAACGTGGCGTCACCATGATCTCGCTGCACCCGGCGACACTGATGGACACCACCATGGTCAAGGGCATCGGCATCCCCGCGCGCACCACCGTCGCCGAAGGTCGCGACCACGTGATGGGCCTGATCAGGGCGCCGTCCCTGCAAGCCGGCGCGTTCTACGTCGAGGGCAAGCCGGCCACGCCGAACGATGCCCAGGCGGCCGATGCCGAAGCTCGCGCGCGCCTGGTGGCGTTGAGCGCGGAGCTGACCGGGGTGGAAGCGAGAGGGACGCCGCCATCCCCCTGAGCTAGTCGCCCTTGGCCAACACCCGCGACAGCTCCGCATCCTTCTCCTGCCACAGCCCGTTGAGCCACTGCTGGAACCGTGCGCGCCGGGCGCGGTCGTCACCCTCGCCGCTGTCGAGGATCTCCATCGGCAACGGCCGTTGCCGCACCGAAACGTGCACCGCCGGCACGCGGCCGGCCATCAGGTCGACCAGGGTCGGGATTCCGCCCGGGTAGGCGATGGTCACGTCGACGATGGCGTGCAGCGCGCCGCCCATCGCCTCCAGCACGTAGACCACCCCGCCCGCCTTGGGCTTGAGCAGGTGCCGGTACGGCGACGCCTGGCCTGCGTGCTTGTCCGGCGTGAAGCGCGTGCCCTCGACGAAGTTCATCACCGAGACCGGCATGTCGCGGAACTTCGCGCAGGCCCTCTGCGTGGCCGCCATGTCGCGCCGCCCGAGCTCCGGGTTGCGCGCGATCTGCGCGCGCGTGTGGCGACCCATGAACGGGAAATCCAGCGCCCACCACGCCAGGCCCAGCAGCGGCACCCAGAACAGCTGCCGCTTCAGGAAGAAGCGCATCAGCGGAATGCGCCGGTTCAGGACCTTCTGCAGCACCACGATATCCACCCAGCTCTGGTGGTTGGCCAGCACCAGGTAGTGGCCATCGGCCTGCAGCCCGTCCAGCCCGGACACATCGAAGCGGGTGCGGCTGTAACGGTCGAACAGCCAGTTGTTGAAGGAGATCCAGCTCTCGGCGAGCCCCGTCAACACCGAATTGAACGCCCGCCGCAAGCGCGCGGACGGCAGCAGCGCCTTCACCAGCGCCACCGCCAGCAGCGGCAGCGCATGCAGCACGGTGTTGGCTGCGATGGCCAGGAAGAGCAACGCGACGCGGAGCGGTGTCATGGGACCGTAGATTCGCCGGAAAGAGTGCAAGGGTAGCAGCGGGGCAAGGAAAATCAGACGATCGAGGAAGGAACCATCGTCGCTCACCGAGGCATGGGAAAGTCCACTCTGGCCGCTGTTTCGCGAGGCGGTGGGCCAGGGCCCACCCCAAGCGATCAAGCAGCGATCAGCCGGACCACCCAGGCACACCACCAAGCGCCACGGCGTGCGGCGTGCGGCGGGCGTGTAGGGCGGGCTCAAGCCCGCCTTACGCGGGTTGAACCCTGTTTCGCCAACCGTGTTCGGCAGCCTGGACCACCAAGTCCATGACAATGGGTAAGATGGGGTAACGCGGACCATCCAGCCCATTGTGCGGGCCTCAGGGGGAGGACAACATGCTCACGGTCTCTGGCATCTACATTGCACTGATCTCCGCAGGCCTGCTGATGGTGACCTTCGGATACGCAGGCCGCAGCTCGACATTCGGCCTGGGGCTGATGCTCGCAGGCGTCGTCACCCTGCTCGGGTCGACCGTGTACTACATCTGGAGCGTCCTGGCCTGAAACAGGGTCGGCGGGAACCAAGGCATTCCCGACTTCCGCCGACACGAACCCCAGCCATGCGCCCATCGTCGGCGAACGCCCGCCAGCCCGCCAGCCTCGCGCGCTCGGTCTCGAACACGCTGAAGGGCTCGGCCGGCAACCTCGTCGAGTGGTACGACGTCTACGTCTACTCGGTGTTCGCGTCGTACTTCGAGGCGAAGTTCTTCCGCCCCGAGGACCAGAACGCGACGCTGTTCATCTGGGCGATCTTCGCGATGACCTTCCTCATGCGCCCGATCGGCGCGTGGTACTTCGGCCGCTTCGCCGACCGCTACGGCCGGCGCCTGGCGCTGACGGTGTCGATCACCCTGATGGCGGCCTGCTCGTTCGCGATCGCGATCACGCCCTCGGTCGACACCATCGGCGGCGCGGCGGCCGTCATCCTGGTGCTGGCCAGGCTCGTGCAGGGCTTTGCCACCGGCGGCGAGTACGGCACCAGCGCCACCTACATGTCCGAGGCCTGTTGGCGCCGACTTAAAACTGACCCGCCGCGCCGATTTAAAACTGACCCGG
>DAOMOU010000052.1:0-10930 GCA_035444525.1 Gammaproteobacteria bacterium
GTGCTGTTCGAAGGCGCGCAGGGCGCGCTGCTCGACATCGACCACGGCACCTATCCCTACGTCACCAGCTCCAACACCACCGTCGGCGGCGCGTTCGCCGGCACCGGCGTCGGCGCGGACGCGATCGACTACGTGCTCGGCATCGCCAAGGCCTACGCCACGCGCGTCGGCGGCGGCCCGTTCCCGACCGAGCTCGACGACGAAATCGGGCAGGGCCTGCGCGACCGTGGCCAGGAATACGGTGCCTCCACCGGCCGCCCGCGTCGCTGCGGCTGGATGGACATCGTCGCGCTCAAGCGCGCGGTCGCGATCAACGGCATCAGCGGCCTGTGCATCACCAAGCTCGACGTGCTCGACGGCATGCAGTCGCTGAAGATCTGCATCGCCTACGAGTATCGCGGCAAGCGCACCGAGTACGCCCCGCTCGACGCCGCCGGCTGGGACGAGATCACGCCCGTCTACCTCGAATTCCCCGGCTGGGAGGAGAACACCCACGGCATCACCGAATGGGACAAGCTGCCGCCCGCCGCCCGCGCCTACCTGCGCGCGCTGGAGGAACTGGCCGGCTGCCCGCTCGCCATCGTCAGCACCGGGCCGGACCGCGACCACACCATCGTGCTGCAGGATCCGTTCGCCTGATACCGGCCTGCGATCGAGAACGTGGAATGTTGTAGGAGCGCCCCATGGGCGCGACCGGGTGGCGATGGTGAACTCGCCGCTGTGGGTCGCGGGCATGGCCCGCTCCTACGTTCTTCTGGATCGCAAATGGGCATGAAGTGGTTGCGGCACCCTGAACCGGCGGAACGATGGTTGCGATAATGCGCGTAGATCCCTCCGAAATCGAAGCCCTGTTCGACGCCATCCCCAACGTGCTGTTCTTCGCCAAGGACACCTCGGGGCGCTATACCCACGTCAACATGACCATGCTGCATCGGCTCGGCCTGAAGTCGCGCAGCGAGGTCATCGGCAAGCGCGTCGACGAGTTGTACCCGGTCGGCATGGGCGAAAGTTACGTCGCCCAGGACGCACGCGTGCTCGGCGGCGAAGTGATCGAGAACATCATGGAGCTGCAGCTGTTCGCCAACCAGCAGCCGGGATGGTGCCTGACCTGCAAGCGCCCGATCGTCGAGGACGGCGAGGTGGTGGGCATGATCGGCATCTCCCGCGACCTCGGCCAGCGCGGCGGCCTGGAATCGCAGTACGAACCGCTGCGCGAGGCGCTCGAATACCTCAACACCCACTATGGCGAGAGCGTGCGCATGCAGACGCTGCTCGACATCACCGGCTTCTCGCTGTCCAAACTCGAGCGCAGCTTCCGCAAGGTCTTCCAGATGACGCCGCAGCAGGTGCTCAGCCGGCTGCGCATCCAGATGGCCATGCACCTGCTGCACGGCGACGACAGCATCGCCACCATCGGCCAGGCCTGCGGCTTCTCCGACCAGAGCGCCTTCACCCGCAAGTTCAAGGCCGAAACCGGCCTGGCGCCGCGCCAGTACCGCATCCAGATCGCCGCGCAGGCAGCGCGCAATGCCGAGGAAAGCGCCGCCATCCCGTAGGGCGGGTCTCGACCCGCCATCGCGACGCTGTTGCGTCCATGGGGCGATCCCGCGTTCTCACCCCCTGCGACCGCCTGTGGTCAGAATGTCCAAGGAAAAACAGGGGAACCACCATGACCACGACCACCGAGCCGATCGCCCGCGTCATCGACGCCATCGCCTTCGCCGCGCACGCGCACCGCGCGCAGCGCCGCAAGGACAGCGACGCCACGCCCTACATCAACCATCCCGTCGCCCTGGTGCGCATCCTCGCCGTCGAGGGTGGCATCGACGATGCCGACATCCTCTGCGCCGCCGCCCTGCACGACTATCTCGAAGACTGCTGCGGCAAGGACGGCCAGCCCACGCTGGAGCAGGGCCGCAGCACCCTGCGCCGGCACTTCGGCGACCAGGTGCTGGCCTACGTCGAGGCCGTCACCGACGACAAGTCCCTGCCCAAGGCCGAGCGCAAGCGCCTGCAGGTCGAACACGTCGCGCACGCGCCGCACGGGGCCCAGCTCATCAAACTGGCCGACAAGATCGCCAACCTCCGCGACCTCGTCGAATACCCGCCTGCCGACTGGCCCGATTCCCGCCGCCGCGAATACTTCGACTGGGCCGCGCTGGTCGTGTCCGGCGTGCGCGGGACACACGCCGAACTCGCCCTCCAGTTCGACCGGGTCCACGCCCTGCGGCCGGCGTGACGGGCCTTTGCCCGTGCAGGCCCCGCGCCGGATCGCATCATCGCCGCCGATTTGCCTTGCGCACGGCAGCCTGTCATCATGCGTTGCAAATGCAACGCACAAGGGCCGCCGCATGAAAACCGCATCGCTCCCCTCGCTGCGCGTCGATCCCGCCCTGCGCGAGGCGGCTGAATCCGTCCTGCAGGAAGGCGAAACCCTCTCCAGCTTCGTCGAACAATCGGTGCGCGCGCAGGTCCAGCTGCGCCAGCAGCAGGAAGCCTTCATTGCCCGCGGCCTCGCCTCGCGTGGGCGCGCACGCAAGAACGGGCGTTACGTGGCTGCCGATGCCGTCGTGTCCGGCCTCGAATCGCGGTTGCGCACCGCCATGGCAAAGGCCGGGCCTGCATGAGCTTTCGCGTCCGCTTCACGGAGGAAGCCCGCGAAGACCTTGAGCGCCTGTACGACTTCCTCCTGCAGCAGGCCGGCGACTTCACGCTCGCCGAGCGCGCGCTGCAGGCCATCCGCGACGGCATTACCGTGCTGGAACTTGCGCCCTTCAGCTGTCGCAAAGCCATCGCAGGGGATCCCTTCCTGCGCGAACTGGTCATCGGCTTCGGCGCCACGGGCTACGTGCTGCTGTTCGAAGTCGAGGACGAAAAGACCGTGACGGTGCTCGCTGCACGGCACCAGCGCGAGGACGATTATCACTGACCATGGCCTGCCATTCAAAGTGCGGCGCCGTGACGGGCCAGCTATGGGTTGAAGGCAGTCATGCGGAATCTTTGGCAACGCTTCCTGCCATGTGGATGTAACACCCCTTCATGCCGCGGCTCATCAGCGTCTTGTACGTATTGCGCACGATCAATTCCAGCTGTTCGCGTGTAGCAGCGGGGTCTTCCTTGAGGCGTTTCTTGTATCCCCGCACCGACCTGTCCATGCCCGAGCGTGACTCCGGGTGGACCGTCGCCTTGCCATCGATCCACCGCAGGTCCGGTCCGATGATCACGCCGACGTAATCCAGCTCCAGTCCCTGGCAGGTGTGGATGCAGCCGACCTGCTCGACCGAGTCCGGGGCGATGATCCAGAGGCTGCCGTCCTTGTCGAGGTTCCATTGGGCCTTGTAGCCGAACTCGGGAATCTCGATGTCCCAGGCTTTCGGGTTCTTCTTGCTCTTCCAGTCCCAGCAGTAGCCGGCGACGACACGGGCCTTGTTCTCGATCTTGTTTTTCTCGCGGATCAGGTCGTGCAGCTCGACCGGCGAATCCACGATGCGGAAGTCGAAGCTGCCGCGGTCGAAGTCGGTGTTGGCGGTCTCGCGGATGCCGAGGAAGTTGTCCAACCAGGCGATGTAGCCGTCCGAGCCGGCGCAGCGGAACTGGGAGGCCAGTTCCAGCCGGGTCACTTCGGCGCCGGCGGCGCGGGCCCAACGCTCGAGTTCCTCGGTGCGGCCGATATCGGACAGGGTCACGATCTGGTCGTCATCGGCAAAGAAGGTCGTACAACGGGCGCTGCGGATCAGCTCCATGATCTGGTTCTGGCCGAGGTTGCCGTACAGGCCGCTCTTCTCGTTGAGGCGGTGGGCCTCGTCCACGACCAGGGTGTCGAACACGTTGGGCTCGGCCTCATGGAAGCCGCCTGAGCCGGCGAACAGGTGGCCGATTTCCGCCTTGCGCAGATGGCCGGCCAGCTTCTCCTTGTAGACCGCGCGAGGAGCGGCGTTCTTGGAGACGTATTTGGTGACCTGACCGCGCTTGGTCAGCTCGACCAGCAGGTTCACTGCCACCACCGACTTGCCGGTGCCCGGCCCGCCCTTGACGATCACCACCTGCTTGCGGGCGTCGCTGGCCTGCGCGGCCTTGGCCAGGCAAGTCTCGTAGACGACTTTCTGGTCGTCCACCAGCACGAACTCGTCGTTGCGCTTGAGCATCCCGGCCAAGCTGTCGGCCAGCATCTTCGAGGGGCGGATGCGGCCATTCTCGATCTCGTACAGCAGCTTGCCCTGGTCGCCCCTGGGGACGTGGCGCTTGATGAAGGCGCGCAGCTTGCCCAGCTCTTCGGTGCCATCGAGGAAAACCGGCGCCTTGTCCAGGTACGCCGCATAGTGGGCGTTACGGATGATGCCGTCGTCCCTGTAGTTGTGCAGGTAGGCGCAAGGGCGCAGTTCGGTGCCGGACTCGTATACGGCCTCGTTGAAGCCGTTGAGCAGGGCGGCATAGGACCAGGCCTGGTAGCTGGGGTGCGGACCTTCGATCTCGGCCCTGCCGCCGCGGTTGGCGACGATGATCCCGTCCTTCTCGCTGATGCGGGAGGTGGACCACTGCTTGAGTTCGATGATCACGACGTGCGGCGTGTCGTCCTCGGCCTTGCCAGAGAGGATGAAGTCGATGCGCTTGGCGGTCTGTGGGATGCCGAACTCCACGCCGACGCCGATATCGTCCGGGATGCTGGAATCCCGCAGTACCCTGGCCATCGCCGCCAGCGAGTTGCGCCAGGCCTTGAACTCCGATTGGGAGGCGTAGCGCCCGGTCTTGCGCACATACGCGGACGAAACCACGTCCTCGATCTGGTCGTGGTCGCTGTCGTGCAGGAACTTCGATTTGGTCGCCTGGTAAACGATCACGCCAGCTTTCCTTCCCCGCTGCCGGTTTCAGAGTTCCGTGTATTTCCTGCTGCTGCCCCGGGCCTTGTCGGCCGGGTACTTGGTTGCGTTGATCGCCAGCTTCTGCCGGGCGGCTTCGAGTGGATCGATGCCCAGCTTGTCGGCAAGCAGCAGCAGATAGAGCAGGACATCGGCCAGTTCGTGCGCGACCCGCTCCCGCTGCCCATCGTCGAGGTGGCGACTCTGCTCGTCCGGCAACCATTGGAAGTGTTCCAGCAGTTCCGCCGCCTCGATGGACAGCGAGATTGCGAGATTCTTCGGCGTATGGAATTGCCCCCAGTCGCGCTCGTCCGCAAACCGGCGGAGCGCCGCCTGGATTTCCCGGATCTCCGTGCCCATGCAGTCCTCCCCGGAACCGTGAAGCGGATCGAGTATAGGGCACGGGTCGGAGGGTGGCCGGCCGTCGCCCGGGGCGGTCCGGAAACTGGGCGACGGACCTTAGAGCAAAGATCCTTTTGAAAGCCGATCCGCGGTTCGGCGCACGAGGTCCGGCATGATGGACCGATGTCCACGCCTCCCGTCGCCCGCGCCGCCATCGCCCGCAATGCCTGGCCGATGTGTCAGCTGTGGCACAAATGTGCTACATTGCCGTGAGCACGCCGCGCCGGGAGCTTCGCATGAGCACCACCACCATCCGCCTGTCCGACGAGCTCAAGGCCCGCATCGCCGAGGCGGCGAAAGCGGCCGGTACCACGTCTCACAACTTCATCCTGGAAGCGATTGCCGAGAAGGCCGAACTGGCCGAGCAGCGCGCCGCGTTCCACGCGGTTGCGGATCAACGCTATGCGCAGTTCCTCGAATCCGGCGAAAGCATCCCGTGGGAGGAAGCCCGCACGTATCTCAAGCAGCGGCTTGCCAAAAAACGCGTGAAGCGGCCGTTGGCCAGGAAGCAGGCCCGGTAAGGTGGCGCGCGTCCGGCTGGCGCCCGGCGTCATTGACGACCTGGACCGGATCGTTGGCCACCTGCATCAGCACGAGGTCGAAGACGCCGAAGCCAGGGTGGAGCAGATCATCAGCGCCCTCGACGTGTTGGAGGACAACCCGCTGATCGGCCGCCCGGTCGGCGGGGACCAGCGCGAACTGCTGATCGGCCGCGACGCGCGTGGCTATGTGGCGCTGTACCGCTACCTGCCGGTGATCGACATCGCCCTGGTCCTGGTGATCCGTGCGCAACGCGAGGGAGGCTACGCGCGCCCATGATCGAGATTGTCGAGGCGGGGAGCGGCGTCGACATTCTCTGGGCATCGCCTGCGAATCCTTCGAGAACTGATCGATCGGTGGCGTCGGTTCATTCCCTTTCGGTCGATACCCCGCCGGCTGCGGCGCAATGCGGTCTGGAGGCCAGCGGAAAATGGTCTTGTCATCCCGAGCGTAGCGAGGGATCTGCTTTCCGGAGACCTCCAAGAGCAGATCCCTCGCTACGCTCGGGATGACATCCCAGTACCTCGACCCTTGGGGCGGGGTTGTTTATTGGCGATCGAATTGTTGCCCATGTCGTAGTGGCCATCGGCAATGCAGCGATCCGTTCGCAAGATCGGGTGCCCGCGGCGGTTCCTGTTGCGATCGGGGTCGCGCCCATGGGGCGCTCCTACGGGGGCACGGTGGGTGCGATGGCGTGAGCCTGCCGGGCGATACTTGCGCCGATGCCCACGCCTCCGATCACCCGTACCGACATCGTCCGCAAGGCCTGGCCGATCATCCTGGCCAATGCTTCGGTGCCGATGCTGGGGCTGGTGGACACGGCGGTCATCGGCCACTACGGGACGACGGTGGATCTCGGCGCGCTGGCGCTGGGGGCGCTGCTGTTCAACTTCATCTACTGGGGCTTCGGCTTCCTGCGGATGGCGACCACGGGCTTCGTCGCGCAGGCGGCGGGGGCGGGCGACGAGGCGGAGGTGCGGGCGGCGCTGGGGCGGTCGATGCTCATGGGGCTGGCGTTCGGTGCCGCGCTGCTGGTGCTGCAGTGGCCGCTGGCGAGGGTGTTCTTCGCGCTCATGGATGCCAGCGACGCGGTCTCGGCCACCGGCACGGGGTACTTCACCGCGCGCATCTGGGGCGCGCCGGCGGCGCTGGTGCTGTACGCGCTGTGCGGTGCGCTGATCGGACTGGGACACAGTCGCCTGCTGCTGCTGGTGCAGCTGCTGCTCAACGGGCTCAACGCCGGGCTGGACGTGTACTTCGCCGGCGTGCTCGGCCTGGGTGCGCGCGGGATTGGTTTCGGTACCGCGATCGCGGAGTGGACGGCGTGCATCGTCGCGGCGGTGCTGCTGTGGCGCGTGCTGCGTGCGCGGCATGGCGATGCCGAGCCGTTCGTGCCTTGGGCGCGGATCCGCGACCGCGTGCGCCTGCGTCGCACGATGGCGGCCAACGGCGACATCATGCTGCGCACGCTGTGCCTGCTGGCCGGCTTCGGCTGGTTCGCCAGCCAGGGCGCGCGCTTCGGCGACGTGACCCTGGCCGCGAACCACATCCTGCTGCAGCTGGTGTCGTTCAGCGCGTTCTTCCTCGACGGCTTCGCCTACGTGGCCGAGGCGCTGGTGGGCGGGGCGGTGGGTGCGCGCGATCGCTTGCGCTTCAGGCGCGTGGTGCGATTGTCGAGCGAGCTGGCGCTGGCGACGGCGGTGGTGCTGGCGGCGGGGATCTGGCTGTTCGGAGGTGCGATCGTGGGGCTGCTGACCTCGCTGCAGGAGGTCGCGTCGACGGCGCGGACCTACCTGCCGTGGACCGGCCTGTACGTGCTGCTGTCGGTGGCGGCGTTCCAGCTCGACGGCGTGTTCATCGGCGCGACGCGCACGCGCGAGATGCGCAATGCGGGCGTGGCGTCACTGCTGGTGTTCCTGCTGTGCGCGTGGCCGGCGGCGGCGCTGTGGGGCAACCACGGGCTGTGGGCGGCGTTCGTGGTGTTCGTGGTGGCGCGGGCGCTGGCGCTGCTGCCGTATTACCGGGTGCTGGAACGGTCGCTGGACACGCGGTGAGCGTGATCCGCGGAGCCATTCGCGCGTAGGAGCGCCCCATGGGCGCGACCGGATGGCGGTGATGCGCCGGCCGTCGCGGGTCGCGGGTGAAGCGGTCGCGGGCATGGCCCGCTCCTACGGAGCGTCTGAGGCGCGATGGCGCTCAGAAGCTCCAGCCCAGCAGCAGTGCGACCTGGCTGCCGGCCTTGCTTGCGTCGTCGAGGTTTTCCGACAGTGCTTCGCCGTAGCTGAAGGTGTTCGTGTACTGCAGTTCGGCGTCGATCGGGCCGAAGGAGCGGGTCACGCCGAGCAGCCAGTCGCCGTAGCTGTCGCCGGCGGCGTCGTCGAGGTCGTACCAGCCGGCGCCGAGCTTGAGGCCGAAGCCGCTTTCGCCCAGCGGGTACTCGGCCAGGGCGTTGTAGTAGATGCCCTTGTCGCCGAGCTGGAAGATGTCCGGCGAGTAGGCGACGCCGACGGTGTAGTGCTCGGCGAAGGACAGGTTGGCGGTGAACTCGGTGTAGTCCAGTTCGTAGCCGTCGTTGGCGCCGGGGTACATGGCGCGGGCGACGGCGAGGTCGAGTTCGACGCCGTCGGCCAGTTCGCGGGTCCAGCCGAGGTAGACGTCGATCTCGTGGTCGATGCCGTCGTCCGGGTCGTCGAAGTCCGCGTTCGAGGCCCAGACGCCGGCGTAGAGGCCGCTGGCGTGGGAGACGGCGAACTCGCCCTGCAGGGAGGGCTTGCCGTCGGTCTGGGTGACGCCGCGCCAGACGTAGTCGCTCATCACCGACACGCTGCCTTCCACGGACCACGTGGCCTCGTCGTCGGCGTCCTGGGCCAGGGCGAGGGCGGGGCTGGCGGCGAGGGCCAGCAGCAGGCAGGTCGTGGGCAGGCGCATCGGGCGATGGTCGTGGCGGAAAGGGCGCCTACGATACACGCGACGATGCCCGGCGTGGCAGTGCGCGACGCGGCGGCAGGCCGTACCATGCCCGCCAGCGGCGGACGCTGGCCCGCCGATCCCCCCATTGCAGGAATCCCCCGATGCGCCAAGTCCCGCTCCGTTGTGTCCCGCTCGCCTGTGCGCTGCTGCTGGCCGCCTGTGGCGGCGGTTCCCCCGGCGACGCCGATGGCGGGGCTAGGGTGCTCAACGTCTACAACTGGTCGGACTACGTGGCCGAGGACACGATCAGCGGCTTCGAGGCGGCGACCGGCATCAAGGTCAACTACGACGTCTATTCCGAGAACGAGACGCTGGAGACCAAGCTCACCACCGGCAGCTCGGGCTACGACGTGGTGTTCCCCTCGGCGCGTCCGTTCGCGCAGCGCCAGGTCAAGGCCGGCCTGTACGCGACGCTGGACAGGGCGAAGCTGCCGCACTGGTCACACCTCGACCCGGACGTGCTGGCCGGCCTGGAGGACATCGACCCGGGCAACGCGCACGTGGTGCCGTACATGTGGGGCACGACCGGCCTCGGCGTGAACGTGGACAAGGTGCAGGCGGCGCTCGGCGCGGACGCGCCGCTGGATTCGTGGGCGCTGCTGTTCGATCCGGCCAACGCGCAGAAGCTCGCGGCCTGCGGCATCCACGTGCTCGACGACGACCAGGAAGCCTTCGGCGCCGCGCTGATCTGGCTGGGCAAGGACCCCAACGCCAGCGGCGGCGACGAGATCGAGCTGGTCAAGCAGGTCTACGGCGCGATCCGCCCGCATGTGCGCACCTTCAACAACGCCGCCTACAAGGACGCGCTGGCCAATGGCGACGCCTGCCTGGTGATGGGCTACTCGGGCGATATCGGCCAGGCGCGCGACGTCGCCGTCGAGGCCGCCGAGGCCACCGGCAGGCCGGCGCCGGACATCCGCTACGTGATCCCGAAGGAGGGCGCGATCCGCTGGATGGACGTGATCGCGATTCCGAACGACGCACCGCACGCCGACAACGCGCACGCCTTCATCGACTACCTGCTGCAGCCGGAGGTGATCGCGAAGATCACCGACCACGTGGCCTATGCCAACGCCAACAAGGATGCGACCGCGCTGGTCGACCCGGAGATCGTCGCCGACCCGGGCGTGTACCCGCCGGAGGACGTGCGCGCCAAGCTGGTCGACCCGACCTCACTGCCAGAAGACGTGCAGCGCCAGCGCGTGCGGGCGTGGACCGCGATCAAGAGCGGGCGTTAGGCGCGGGATTGCCGGTGAAAGAGGGCGGTGGTGACCCGCAAGGCCCCCGGTTCGTCATCCCCGCGTACGCGGGGATCCATTTGGACTTTGACAGTTCAAGCGGGAGGCCGACTTTCCCTGGAGAAGATCAAAATGGATGACCAGCCTTCGGCTGTTGAAAAGCGCTTCCCGCTTGCGCGGGAATGACGGAGATGGGGGTTGAGGCATGATGATGCAGATTCCGCTTGAGCCGCGACCGGGTTCCGCCCACGGGCGAGGCACCCCCTGACATGGCCGCCCCCGCCCGCGCCACGCCGCCGCTCGAACCCTGGCGCGACGCCGCCGCACAACCCTTCGTGCGGATCGAAGGCGTCACCAAGACCTTCGGCAAGTTCTACGCTTGCGACGATATTTCTCTGGACATCTACCGCGGCGAGTTCTTCGCCCTGCTCGGTGGTTCGGGCTCGGGCAAGAGCACCTTGCTGCGGGTGATGGCCGGCTTCGAGATGCCGGACAAGGGCCGGGTGCTGATCGACGGCGTCGACGTCACCGACCTGCCGCCGTACCAGCGGCCGGTCAACATGATGTTCCAGAGTTACGCGCTGTTCCCGCACATGAGCGTCGCGCAGAACATCGCCTTCGGCCTGAAGCAGGACCGCATGCCCGCCGGCGAGATGAAGGATCGCGTGCAGCAGATGCTGGAGCTGGTGCAGATGGCGCAGCTGGGCAACCGCAAGCCCGACCAGCTCTCCGGCGGCCAGCGCCAGCGCGTCGCGCTCGCCCGCGCGCTCGCCCGCCAGCCCAAGCTGCTGCTGCTCGACGAACCGCTGGGCGCGCTCGACAAGCGCCTGCGTGAGCGCACCCAGTTCGAGCTGGTCAACATCCAGGAGCAGGTCGGCACCACCTTCATCATGGTCACGCACGACCAGGAGGAGGCGATGACCA
>DAOMOU010000053.1:0-10891 GCA_035444525.1 Gammaproteobacteria bacterium
TGTTGTGGGCCCTGTTCTTGACGCTCTGGCGAGCGCGCTTCTGGGCCGACTTGATGTTCGCCAAGGTACCGACTCCCGTTGAATCGCAATGTGCGCCGGGCCTTCAGGCCGCTGCGCGAAGCCGCATATCGTCGTTCAGCGGCGTGGTGTTGTCAACCCGTCATGCCTGGTCCAGCCGCGCCAGCCAGCGCTCGAGGGCCTCCACGTGTTCGGCCTCTTCCTCCGCGAACTCCTGGGCGAGTTCCTGCACCGCGTCGGAGCGCGTCTGGCCCGCCACGGCGGCATAGAAATCACAGGCGCGCCGCTCGGTGTCCAGCGCCAGTGCGAGGGCGCCGCGCACAGTCAGCTTGCGCAGGTCGCCCGGCCGGGCCGTTTCCGGGCTGTATCCGTCGGGCCAGCGGTAGGCCTCCGGCGCCAGCTCCGGCACGCTGCCGGTCTCGCGGACGGCACGCTCGCGGGCTTCGCCGAGGTGCTGGCGGCAATAGCCCGAGAATTTGCGGAACAGCTCGGCGACACTGACGTTGGCGCGCTCTTCCATCTGCTCCGCCAGCCGCTCGTAGGTGTCCGCCGCATCCCCCTCCAGGCGCACCGCGTGGGCCAGGAACAGCGCCACGTCGTCGATCATGGCGCGCCCGCCGGGCTGCCGCCGGGCCACAGTCGCGGCATCAGCTCCAGCGCCGCCAGCAGCAGCCCGAGGAACACCACGAAGAACATCACGGTGCGCCAATAGCCGAGCGGCACCCCGACCATCGTTTCGGCCCGGGTAACCAGGAAATGCGCGACCAGGTAGATCACCACGACCACCAGTCCGAGCAGCAGGATCTCCAGCATCTTGTCCTCCCCGCGGGCCGTGTCAGGCCGCGTGCGCTCCCGCCATCGGCAGGCTGCGCCTAAGTGTACCGGCGACCGCAACCAGGTAGATCACGCCGCCCGTGATGGCGATCAGACCACCTAGTCCCATGACCGACATGCCGAGAATCTGCGCGAGGCTCTCGAGGCCCTGCTCGGCCCCGGCCGTCTTGCGCTGCACCCCGTGGCCGCCGGAGAACGCCAGCCCGGCGACGTGCAGGATCTGCCCGATCCCGTAGATGCGCGGCATCCACAGCACCAGCCTGGGGCTCGGCGCGGCGAAGCCGAGCCGCGGCAGCAGGTGCAGGCTGAGCGACATGAAGGCCAGCGTCACGGCGACGATGCAGCCATGGTAATGCGCCGGGATCATGGTGTTGCTGGCGTCGATCATGAAGCCGAGCACGCCGCCGATGCCCATCAGCAGGATCGAGAACCACAGTGCCGAGCGCAGCCCGCGCTCGGTGGTCGATGCCGGTCGCGGACTGCCGCGCCAGCCCTGCAGCAGCGCCAGCGCAATCGGGCCGGCCGCCACGCCGCCGCCGGCCGCCATCAGCCAGATGAAGAAGGTGCGGTGCCCCGGTCCGCCGGGCTCGTGGGCCAGGTAGGCCCAGATCGCGAGGAACGCCGGCAGCACGCCGAGCAGCAGCAGCAAGGTGACCAGGCGGGGCGTGAGCGGCATCCGCAGGCCGCTGGCGGCGGCCAGCCACAGCCAGGCCACCAGCAGCAGCTGCACCCAGGCGAACTGCAGGACGTGTCCGCCGCCCCAGAACAATGCCTCGAAATACTGTGGCCCGGTGAGATAGGACGGCAGGGTCAGCAGCGACCAGACCAGGGCGCCGGCCGCCAGCAGGATGGCGATGGCGGACGTGTGGCTGCCGAAGCGCAGCACGCCGCCGGGCGCGAGCCGCGCGCCGGCCGGCAACGGGAAGGCCAGGGCGCGCCCGGCCATCAGCACCACGCCCAGCGCGAACAGCGCCAGGCCGGCCAGGAAGGGCGGGTTGTCCAACACCGGCACGTAGTTGCTCATGACCGCCTCACCGCCCTGGAAGGGTGCGACCGCCATCAGCGCGGCGCCCGCGAACGCGATGCCCAGCGCCGCCCAGCCCAGGCCGGCTGCGCGCGGGGCCGTCGACAGGCTCCAGATCATGGCGCCGCAGGCGGCGAACCACACCAGCACGGAGAAATCCACGTGCGCGACGATCGCCAGGTGGAAGAATCCCTGGAAGGGGAACACCGCCTGAAGCCCGGGCGTGCGGGAGGCGACGATCAGGACCACGAACAGGCCGGAAAGCAGCAGCCCGGCCACGCCTAGCATGAGCCAGGCGACCGCCATGTGGCGGCGAAAGTCCTGCGGAATCTCGAGTCGGTAGCCGGCCTTGTTCATGGCGTTCATGGCGTTCATGGCGTGGTCTCCATTGCGGCGGCGTCGGCGTCACGGCCGGCAATCAGCCGTGCCTCGCCGTCACCCAGTTCCAGCAGCGCCGATTCAGCGGGCCGGAGCGTCAGGCCCAGGCGCTGCACCAGGTCGAAACCCTCGGCTCGCGGCGTGTCGCGGAGCTTGATTTCCAGCTCGTAATCTCCGGCCGCGAGCGGCCAGCGCGCCTGCAGGTAACTCCTGCCGCCGCGGGCCAGGCCGACCGGCCGCACCACGGTGTCCAGCAGCACCGCGTCATTGGCGCGCAGCTCGATCACCGCCGGTGCGCGCTCGCGCTCGCAGCGCTCCGGGTTGCGCATGTTCGGCGGCAGGGCGGCCAGCTCTTCCGCCGACAACTGCACGCAGGGCACCAGCCGCTCCGTGAGGTGAGCCATGCTGAGCTTGAGCTCGCCGTGCCCGGCCGGCAGCGGCGAGTAGCGCGGCCACTGGGCAAAGGCGCCGGTGATCGAGGCGAACAGCAGCCCGGCCACGGCCTGGCCCGCGAGCATCCCGGCGGTCATGCGCTTCATCGGCGCTGCTCCGCGACGTCTTCGGGCAGCGCGGCGAGGCGCTCGCGGAAGGCATCCACCGCGCGCCGGAGGCCGCCGGCGTCGACGGGCTTGTGCCAGCTGAGCAGCAGCCGCTCCCGCGGCACCCGGCCGCGCAGCATGGGCATGCGCTCGCGCGCCACCCGTGCCTCGACCCATCGGTCGCCGTGGCGGAAATGACAGTCACCCGCGTCGCAACCGGTCAGCACCACGCCGTCGGCTCCGCCGATGCGAAGCAGGTAGTCGATGGCCGCAGGCGGCATCATGCCGGCGCAGGGCAGGCTGAGCGCGGCGACGCCGGACTGCCGGAGGCCCTCGACGGCTACGCTGTAGTCGCAGCCGACCAGCACGATGCGCGGCCCGTCGGCCCGTGCGCCGGCGGCGGCTGCATCGAGGCGGCGCTTGAATTCTTCCATGTCGAAATAGGGCAGCGCGATGCCGGTGCGCAACGGCGCCTGGCGCCGGAACGGGGAGGAGGAGGGACAGGAGCCGGTGCAGATGCCGCAGCTGACGCACAGCGCGGGATCGACCTTGGCCTCGAGCGTGAAATTGCGGCCGTCGGTGCGCGGCACCATCTCGATCGCACCGTAGGGGCAGTCCTCGGCGCAGAACTCGCAGCCGGTGCAGTCCGGCAGGTGCACCTCCGCCGCGGGCGGGTGCTTCAGCGGCGGCAGCCAGGGCAAGGCGCAGAGCAGCAGCGAGATGCCCCACAGGCCCGCCCAGACGAAACCCTCGCTGCTCAGGTCGAGCAGCGGGAACACGGCGAGGTAGAACCAGTCGAGCCGCAGGTCCAGCGGCACCAGCCCGAGGTCGGCGGGCGGGTGGCTCACCGCGGGCACGGCCAGCGACAGCGCCAGCAGCGTCAGCAGGCTGCCGGCCATCAGGACGCGCGGCGGGTGGATGCGCGGCAGGCGCACGCGCAGCAGGTGGAACCAGACCCCCAGCACCAGCCCGATGGGCAGTCCGACCAGGTGAATGAACGCCATCAGCGTAAAGAAGCGCTCGTTGACCGTCTCGTTGGTGAGGAAATTGCGGATCATCGGGTCGGAGAAGATCGGCAGCCAGTCGAGCAGACGGGCGGTCGAGACGGCGACGTACTGGGCCAGCTGGTCCCAGACCATCCAGTATCCGGTCATGCCGAAGATGAACACCAGCCACAGCAGCGGCACGCCGGTGAACCACGAGTACCAGCGTACGCCGCGGTAGCGGCCGCGCAGGAACTCGCGGCTCAGGTGCAGCAGCATGGTGATGATCGCCGCATCCGAGGCGTAACGATGCAGGCTGCGCATCACCCCGCCTGCGTACCACTGGCCGTGGGTGATGCGCTCCAGCGACAGCCATGCCCCGCTCACGCTGGTGTCGTAGAACAGGAACAGGTAGATGCCGCTGACCAGGATGATCCAGAAGAAGTAGATGGTCAGCGCGCCGAGGTGATGGAAGGGGTTGTTCTGCGCCGCGAAGGCGGCCGAGAACGGCCGCTCGAAACGCGCCAGCAGCCGCAGTACCCAGTTCGGCCCCGGGTGCTCGCGGCTCATGCCGGCCTGCTCCGGCGCGCGCGGTGCAATTCCACCAGCAGCCAGGCCAGCGCGCTGCCGAGCACCAGCACGCCGATGAAAATCCCGGCGAACAGCGAGTAGTCGAACATGTAGCGGTCGCCCTGCGCGTCATAGACGGTGCAGAACAGCCGCACGCGGTCACCGATCGTGGCCATCAGCCCGCCGGCCGAGACGGGCCGGTTCCAGACCAGGTCCTTGAGCGGCTCGACCAGCAGCGGCGTCGGAAACACTTCGCCATAGACGTGGCGCCAGACCCGCCCCTCGGCATCGAGGATCGTCGCCTTCACGGTATGGTCGAAGCCGCGCGGCGAGGGTTCGTAGACGAAGCCGACCCGCGCCATCAGCGCGTCGATGGTGGCGCGGTCCGGGCTGCTGAGAAAATGCCAGTGCGGATCGCTGATGCCGTAGCGGCGCGCATAGGCCGCCATCTGTGCAGGCGTGTCCGTCGGCTGATCGAAGCCGACCGTCAGCACGGTGAAGCTGTCGTCGCCAATAGCGGCCCGGGCGATCCGGACCACGCGGTCGAGCTGGCGGGTGGCCACCTGGCAGGAATGCACACACGCCGTGTAGATCAGGCTGAGGACCACCGGCCGGCCGCGAAACTCTTCCAGGCTGCGCCGCTCGCCCCGCTGGTCGTAGAAGGCGAGCGACCCCACCTCGTTGCCGAGTGCCGCCTGGCTGAGCTCGATGGCGCGGGCTTCGATGCCCGTTGCACCGGGCGATACGCCGGTCCTGGCGGTGGCGGGCGCCGCGGCCAGGACCAGCACGGGAACAATGATCAGCGCCGCGAGGGTGCGCCGCCAGCTAGATCGTGCCGGGCTGGCGGCGCACCGTTTCATACCAGGCCGTAGGCGATGAACAGGCCGGCAAAGAGCAGTCCGAGCTGGATCAGCGAGGCGCGGAAAGCCGCCATGGCGACCGGCGGCGTCGGCCGCTGCACCAGGCGGCGATGCGTCTCGCACAGCCACGCGCCGCCGAGCAGCGCGCCGGCCCAGACGAACGGGCTGTCGAGCATCGCGGCGAGCACCAGGGCGCTGCCGGCCAGCAGCACGGCGTTGATCAGCGCCCAGCGACTGGCGACCTCGACACCCCGCACCACCGGCAGCATCGGCACCCCGGCGCGCCGGTAGTCCTGGACCAGCGCGATGGCGAGGCTCCAGAAGTGCGAGGGGGTCCAGAGGAACAGCACGACCGCCAGCACCAGCGCGACCGGGGAGAGCGTGCCGTCGAAGGCCGCCGCTCCCGCCAGCACCGCCCAGCTGCCCGACAGGCCGCCGATGACGATGTTCCAGTGAGTACGACGCTTCAGCCACAGCGTGTAGACCACCGAGTAGGTCAGCGCGCCGGCCAGCACGAACGCGCCGCTGGCGAGGTTGAAGCGCCAGGCCACCAGCGCCGAGCCGAACAGCATCATTGCGCCGAACAGCGCCGGCCAGAGCGCCGACACGTCCAGCCGCCCTGAGACGAAGGGCCGGCCGCGGGTGCGGTGCATCCGTGCATCGAGGTCGCGCTCGAAGTAATGATTGCAGCCGGCAGCACCGGAGGAGGCGATCAGTACGCCCAGCGCCAGCACCACGGTGTCCCAGCCGGCCGGCCAGTCGCCCTGCGCCAGGATGGCTCCCGCCAGCGCCGAGAGCACGATCGCGAAGCCGATGCGCAGCTTGAAGAGGCTGGCGCAGAGGCGCAGCAGTCCGGCCCGCGGCGCGGCGATCGGCAGTGCCGCGGCCCCCTGCCCCGCAGGGGGCAGGGGCTCGCGACGGGCGCTCAACTCAGCCTCCAGACCGTCGCCAGGTAGCCGTAGTTGATGAAGTAGTAGACCACGAAGATCACCAGCAGCAGCATCGCCAGGATGAAGGTCCCCGGCGCGGCGAAGCCCTTCACGCCGATGGAGCCATGGCTGCCCATGGCGTCCGCGATCGCACGCGGCAGCGGCGACGGGCGCGCGGTGCCGTACTCGGAGGCGCCGGCCTTCTTCTTGCCGAACAGGATGGTGCCCACCATGATCACGCCGAACAACGCCCCGCCGGTCACCGCGATGACCGCGCTGAGGCCGTTGAGCGCCATCAGGGTGTAGGCCGCGCCCGGGTACGCCCATTCGAAGGCCGAACCGGTAAAGGCCATGTCCCAGTGGCGCCGGGAGACGCCGAGCGTGCCGGCGCCCATCATGAAGAAGGCCTGCAGCGCGGTACCGATGCCGAACAGGTAGGGCTGCCACTTGGCCAGCTTGGGCAGGAACAGCTCGCGCCGGAACAGCACCGGCACCAGCCAGAACGACAACGCCATGAACGCCAGGGTCGTGCCGAGCGCCACCGTACCGTGGAAATGGCCCGGCACGTAGATGGTGTTGTGGATCAGGAAGTTGATCTGCTCCACACCCATCACCACGCCGGAGATCCCGCCAATGAAGCCGAAGCCCACCAGTGACAGGAACATGCCGGAGAAGGCGGGGTTGCCCCAGGGCGCCTTGCGCAGCCATTCGAACAGGCCCTTGTTGAGCCCTTTCTGGCGCTGGCTCACCTCGATCGCCCCCGGCACCGTCAGGCCGTGCACCAGGCTGGCCAGCACCGCGAGGTACATGGCGTAGCTGGTGTTGAAGATCTTCCATTCCGTGCCCACGCCCGGGTCCACCAGCAGGTGGTGCGCCGAGGCGATGGAAATGAACAGGATGTACAGGAAGAACGCGCCGCGGCTGACCTTCTCCGACATCGGCTTGGCGCCGAACACGATGGCCGCGATCGCGTACCAGACCGATACGTGCGCCGCGACGTTGATCTGCTGCGAGGAGTGGCCCATGCCCCACCAGACCAGCCGGTACATCAGCGGGTCGATGTGGCTGATGTAACCGACCGACCAGAGGAAGGTCGGGATGAGGATGATCGCGCCGCAGGCGATGGTGAAGATGGCGATGATCGCCGCCGTCAGCGCACCGAAGGTGACCAGCGGAATCGAGCCTTCATAGGTGCGCTCGGCGCGCGCGATCACCAGCGTGCCGAGAAAGATGAAGCAGCCGATCAGCGCGCCCACCGCGAACAGGATCAGCCCCAGGTAGAAGTGCGGCGCGGCGGGCATCGGCACGTAAGAGGTCATCATCACGCTGGAGCCGCCCTGCAGGATCGACACGGCCGTGACGGCGGCGCCGATGACCATCAGCGCGAAGGCCAGCCAGCCGATGCGCGGCGTGGCCAGCCGCGAGCGCAGCAGCACCGCGGCGCAGAAATACAGCAGCGCGATCTCGAAGAAGATGATCCACACCAGCAGCGTGACGATGCCGTGGCCCGTCAACACCTGGTAGAACATCTGCGCGTCGAGGATCTGCACCGCCGGCCAGCGCGTCAGCGCGACGAACAGGCCGAGCAGGCCGCCTACCATGAGGAAGACGACCGCCGCGACGGCGTTCGCCTTGATCAGGTTCTCAGCGGATTTGTGGAATACCAGACCCGATTCCGGGCAGGTACGGTAGAGTGGCTTCATTATTCTCTCCTCCCCGATTTCAGGTCTGTCAGTCGACCACGTAGAGCTTGCCGAGCATGGCGTGGTGCAACGCCCCGCAGTACTCGTTGCAGACCAGCGCATATTCCCCGGACGCCGTCGGCGTGATGGTCATCACCATGTCGTAGCCGGGCAGCACCTGCACATTGATGTTGATCGGCTGGATCGACAGCCCGTGCTGCCAGTCGGCCGATGAGATGTGCAGCCGGTAACTCTCACCCTTCTTCAGTTCGAGTACCGGGTACCACTCCCAGAGCCGCGCCAGCAGGTAGATGTCGCTGCCGGCGGGCGGCGCCACCACCGGAATCTGGCGATCCGTCTCGTGGCGCACGGTGTAGGCGTCGACCATTTCGCCGACTTTCTCGACGTAGGCCTGCGGCAGCACGCGGTAGGCCTCGCCCTTGTAGTTCTGCTGCCCGAAGACGTGCCAGTAGGGCATCATGAAAAACATGATCAGGCACCAGATCAGGGCGATGACGATCCAGGTGCCCTCCAGCCGGTCCAGCGGTTGTTTCCACCAGATTCGCTGGGCAGGGGGTTCGATGGCGCTCATGCTCAGGTCCTCCGGTCAGGGCGCGAGGGGGATGGTGACGATCTCCATCACTCCCCAGATGATGTAGAACACGGTCGGTACCGTGATCCCCAGGAACAGCAGCAGGAAGGGGTTGTCGAGCACCTGTTGCATCACGGGTACTTTTTCGCCCTCCGGCGCATCGTCGTCGTGCCGCGCATCGTGTTCGTCGTTCATGTGTTCCCCTCCTCCCTTGGGCCCTATAGTGGTATATAATGTACATCAATTGAATGATGCGCAAGCTAGCATTCATGTGGTTCAGATTTATTGATGTAGATCAACTTCGGCTTTCTCGGCCCTGGAGGGCGACATGACTCGCTGCAATGCAAAGATCAGGGGCGTGGCACCGCTCGCCGCCGTCACGCTGGCGCTGGCGGCGGCAGCAGGCTGCGGGCGCGACGCGGCGCCGGGCCCGGCATGGGATTTCGCCGCGGTCGACGCCGGCGGGAACGTGGTGGTGGAGGGTGCGTCGGGCCCGCACGAGTGTGTGCTCGACCGGCGCACCGGGCTGCTGTGGGAGGTCAAGCAGGCCGAGGCGGGCTTGCGCCACCGGGACGATCTGTACACGTGGTACAGTTCGGATATTGCAGAGCACAACGGGGAACCCGGGCTGATGAACGGCGGGCGTTGCGCCCTGGAGCGCTGCGATACCGAGGCCTTCGTGGCCGCCGTCAATGCCACCGGCCTGTGCGGTCGGCAGGACTGGCGGCTGCCGAGCCGCGACGAGGCGCTGACCCTGCTGGATACCCGGCGGATTGGTGACGGGCCGACGCTCGATCCGCAATACTTCCCGCACGCGGTCAGCGCGGAGTGCTGGACGGCCACGACCTTTCGCCTCTATCCGCAGGGCGCATGGGCCATCGAGCCGATCTATGCGCAGGATCGCGTCGACTGGAAGACCGTCCCGAAGTGCGTGCGCCTGGTCAGCGGCTCCAAGGATGCCGTCCGACCGAAGAGGAGAGGGAGATGAGCGCTCACGTATCCGCCGATGAACGCCGGATCGCGGCCTGGCTGCTGGCCTGCTGCGTGGTGCTGTTCGCCCTGATCGTGCTGGGCGGCGTCACCCGCCTGACCGGCTCCGGGCTGTCGATCACCGAGTGGCGCCCCGTCACGGGCGTGCTGCCGCCATTCACCGAGCAGGCCTGGCAACAGGAATTCGACCTCTACCGTGCCAGCCCCGAATACCAGAAGGTGAACCGGGGCATGTCCATGGACCAGTTCAAGGTGATCTACGGCTATGAGTACGCGCATCGCCTGCTCGCGCGCGCGCTCGGGCTGGTGTTCGCGGTGCCGCTGCTGTGGTTCTGGGTGCGCGGCCGGATTCCGCCGCGACTGCGCTGGCCGCTGGTCGGGCTGCTGGGCCTGGGCATGCTGCAGGGATTCATGGGCTGGTTCATGGTGGCCAGCGGCCTGGTGGACATGCCGCGCGTGAGCCAGTACCGGCTCGCTGCGCACCTCAGCCTTGCACTGATCATCTTCGCCGCGATGTTCTGGCTCGCCATCCGGCTGCTGCGGCCGACGGTGGAAGGCACCGTTCCGGGCAATGTTCGCCGCGGCATGCAGGCCTTGCTGTGGCTGCTGGCCGTCACCATCGTGTCGGGCGCCTTCGTCGCCGGTCTGCGGGCCGGCATGATCTACAACACTTTCCCGATGATGGGTGAGCAATGGGTGCCGGGCGGTCTGCTGGCGATGGACCCCGTGTGGCGCAACTGGTTCGAGAACCCGGTGACCGCGCAGTTCACGCATCGCGTCCTGGCCCTGACCACGCTGGGGCTCGTGCTGGTGCTGTGGGGCTGGTCGCTACGGCTGCGCGTCGCACGCGCCCAGCAATGGGCTTTCCACGCCCTCGCGCTGATGGCCGTCGGGCAGGTCGTGCTGGGCATCAGCACGCTGCTGCTGTTCGTGCCGGTCGGCCTGGGAGCCGCGCACCAGGGCGGTGCGGTGCTGCTGCTGGGCGCTACGCTGTTCGCCCTGCATGAGGTGGGCGGGGCACGGCAGGCAGTCGGCGCGCGCGTGCCGGCGGAGGCTCGGCTGGCCTAGAGCGAGAAGTGCCGCCGCAGCTCGCGGAACAAAGCGAGCATGCGGTCGGGCCGCTGCTGCGGCGGCGGGAATGCCCCCAGCACGCGGCCGGCCGGGTCCACGATCATGATCGAGCTGGTGTGATCGATCGCACGCCGGCCATTGTCGTCGACATGCTCGTAATACTTGATCGCCAGCGGCCCGGCGAGCGCCGCGAGCGCGTCCGCCGGGCCGCTCAGGCCGATGAACTCGGGATCGAAGAAGTCCATGTAGGCCGCGATCTGCTCGGGCCGGTCATACGCCGGATCGACGGATACGAAAATGACCTGGTGGGCCAGGCCGGGCTCGCTCGCGCTGAGCGTGCGGCGGTACTCCCGCAGCAGGTGCATGGCCGTCGGGCAGACGTCCGGACACTGCAGGTAGCCGAAGAACAGGAAGGTCCAGC
>DAOMOU010000054.1:0-10838 GCA_035444525.1 Gammaproteobacteria bacterium
TCCCCTGGCTCTCCCCTGGCTCTCCCCTGGCTCCACCCGCCCTTGTGGGAGCGGCTACAGCCGCGATCCCTCAGCCTTCCTCGAACGCCCCGGTCGCCGCGTCGAACCACGGCGTGCAGACCATCCGCTGCAGCTGCGCGGCGACCGGCAGGCCGCCCGCCTGCTCGGGGAACTGCGGGCCGTGCTGGCGGCGCGGCCCGACCCGCAGCCCGCCGCGCTCGCCGCCGGGCTCGACATCCTGGCCACCACCGACCTGCGCGCCGCCTTGCCCGGCCTGCGCCGGCCCGTGCTGGTCGTGGCCGGTGAGCGGGACCGGCTCACCCCGGCCGAGGCCGGGCGGCGCATGGCGGCCGGCCTGCCCGATGCCCGTTTCCTGGGCCTGCCGGGCGCTGCCCACGCGCCGTTCCTCAGCCATCCGGCCGCCTTTCTCGACGCCATCGGCCCGTTCCTGCGCGGCAGGGAGATCGCAGCGTGAGCGGTGACCCCTTTGCGCTCGACCCGCAGCGAGTACGGGCGGCTTTCGACGCGGCCGCGGCGGACTATGACGCGGTAGCCGTCGTGCAGGCGGAGGTCCGGGGGCGGCTGCTCGAGCGCCTCGAGCTGTTTCGCATCTCACCCCGGCGCATTCTCGATGCCGGCTGCGGCACCGGCCACGGCGCGCGGGCGCTGCTGGAGCGCTACCGCCGTGCCGCTGTGCTGGCGCTCGACCATGCGCCCGGCATGCTCGACGCCGCCCGTCGCCGGCGCCCCTGGCTGCGGCGCCTCGATGCCGTCTGTGCCGATGCGGCCGCGCTGCCGCTGGCCGATGCGAGCGCGGACCTGGTGTTCTCCAACCTGATGCTGCAGTGGTGCAACGAACCCGACCGCGTATTCGGCGAATTTCGTCGGGTCCTGCGGCCGGGCGGGCTGCTGCTGTTCACGACCTTCGGGCCCGACACGCTCAAGGAGCTGCGCGCCGCCTGGCGCGCGGCGGACGGCGCGACCCACGTCAGCCGCTTCATCGACATGCACGATCTCGGCGACGCGCTGCTGCGGGCCGGGCTGGCCGAGCCGGTCATGGACGTCGAGCACCTCACCCTGACCTATGCGGACGTGCGCGGGCTGATGCGCGACCTCAAGACCATGGGTGCCCGCAACGCCACTGCGGGGCGCAGCCGGGGCCTCACCGGCCGCCACCGGCTGGCCGCCGTCGAGGCGCATTACGAGTCCCTGCGCCGCGACGGACGCCTGCCGGCCACCTGGGAGGTGGTGTACGGCCACGCCTGGGCGGGGCAGCCGCGCGGCGGCGGGCCGCAGGAGACCGCAGTTCCGGTGACTAACATCGGCAGGCGCCGCTGATGCGCGGCGTGTTCGTCACCGGCACGGACACCGGCGTCGGCAAGACGCTGTTCTCTGCCGCGCTGCTGCTGGCGCTGGGAGCGGCCGGCGTCAGGGCCGCCGCCTGCAAGCCGGTCGCGGCCGGCTGCCGTCGCGAAGGTGGCCGGCTGGTGAACGACGACGCCGAGTTGCTGGCCCGGCTCGCCCCGGCGCAGGCGCCGCTGGCGGTCGTCAACCCGGTGGCGCTGGAGGCGGCCGTCGCGCCGCACATCGCCGCCGCCGAGGCGGGCATCCGGCTCGACGCCGGCGCACTGGCCGCCGCCTGCCGTCGCGCGGCAGCGGGCGCGGACTTCCTGGTGGTGGAAGGCGCCGGCGGCTGGCGCGTGCCGCTGGGGCCCGACAGCACGCTGGCCGCGGTGGCCGCGGCGCTCGGCCTGCCGGTGGTGCTGGTCGTCGGCCTGCGGCTGGGATGCCTGAACCATGCCCTGCTGAGCGCGGCGGCGATCCGCGCCGACGGGCTGGCGCTGGCCGGCTGGGTGGCCAACCCGCTGGACCCCGATATGCCGCGCCGGGAGGAGAACATTGCGGCCCTCGTCGAGCATCTCGGCACGCCGCCCCTAGCGCGCCTGCCGGCCTGCGACGGCCGCGGCGAAACCGACCGGGCACGCCAGGCGGCCGCGGCGCTGCCCGCTGATATCGCGGCGCGGCTGGGCGCGGGCGGCGCCCGGACGGCCTGACCCGCCGGGCGCGGCGCGCCCCGAATGGCGGCCGTTTGCGGGGTTTTTTGCTAACAGCCTGTCTGTGAAAGAAAACTTTCCCGACTTGGAATGAGTCGATGTTGCGCGCCATTGCGGCATTCACTTACGATTAGCCCGCTTTTGCGGCGCCGTGGCTGCACAGCGAGAGGTTGGCGACGTCTCCGACATCAGTGACAGGCTCCTCGGGCAGATCCTGGTCAGCGCGAACTCGTCGCTGACCCGCCAGGGAGCGGGGCTGTTTCTGGGCGTGACCGCGGCCGCTTCCCTGGTGATGGCAGGCGCGCTCACGGTACGGGGTTTCTGGCCGGTGCTGCCGTTCGCGGGACTCGGGCTGTTTGCACTGGGCGTGGCGCTCGGCCTGAACATGCGGCGCGGCCGGTATCGTGAGTGCGTCAGCGTGTATGGCGACCGGATCGTCGTCGAGAAGGGCGTCGGCACGGTGGATGAATGTTGCCAGCTGCCGCGGCAGTGGACGCGGGTGGAACTGGTGCGCGCGCGGTGGCGCGGCCATCCCAGCAGGCTGCTGCTGCGCTGGCACGGCAAGAGCGTGGAGGTCGGCGCGGTGCTGACCGAGGCGGAACGCACAAGCCTGGGGCTGCGCCTCGCGGAGCTGGTCGCCGGCAGCGACACGGCGCAGGCGGGTGCAGCCGGCGACGAAGAATTTTGAGTGAGAGTGTCCTGATTCAGGGGGAGCCCGGACTGATGTCCAGAACCACGACAAGGTGGATGGGCCGCGTTGCGGCAGGAGCGGGGCTGGGCCTCGCCGTACAGGCGTCGGCATGGGCCGACTGGGGCGTGAACATGCCGCGCGGCGTGACCGAGATCAGCAACGAGGTCTACGACCTCCACATGCTGATTTTCGGCGTCTGCGTCGCGATCGCGGTAGTGGTGTTCGGCGCGATGATCTGGTCCATCGTCCATCACCGCAAATCGCGCGGCATCGAGCCGGCGAAGTTCTCACACAGCACCAAGGTCGAGATAGTCTGGACCGTGATTCCCATCGCCATCCTGGTGGCGATGGCGGTGCCGGCGGCCGACACGCTGGTCCGGATGGAGGACACCCGCAACAGCGACCTCACCGTCAAGATCACCGGCTACCAGTGGATGTGGGAGTACGAGTATCTCGAGGAGGATGTGCGCTTCTTCAGCCGGCTGTCGGAGGAGTCCAACCGGGCCCGCCAGCTGCGCTCCGGGATCGACGTGCGCCAGGTCGAGAACTACCTGCTGGACGTGGACCGCCCGCTGGTCGTGCCGGTCGGCGCCAAGGTCCGCCTGCTGTTGACCGCGAACGACGTCATCCACTCGTGGTGGGTGCCGGACTTCGGCGGCAAAAAGGACGCCATTCCGGGCTTCATCAACGAGTTCTGGTTCCAGGCCGAGGAGGTCGGGACCTACCGCGGCCAGTGTGCCGAGCTGTGCGGACGCGACCACGGCTTCATGCCGGTGGTCGTCGAGGTGGTGTCGGCCGACGAGTACAGCGCCTGGCTGGCTCGCCAGTCGCCAGACGCCGAAGTCGCCGCCGCCCGCTGAGCCGATCCAAGGAGAGTCACACGATGTCCACTGCGACCCACGCCGAGCACGGCGACCACGGCCACCATCCCACCGGCCTCCTGCGCTGGCTGACGACCACGAATCACAAGGACATCGGCACGATGTACCTGGTGTTCAGCCTGGTGATGTTCTTCGTCGGCGGCGCGATGGCGCTGGTGATCCGCGCCGAGCTGTTCCAGCCGGGCCTCCAGTTCGTGGATCCCGCCTTCTTCAACCAGATGACCACCATGCACGCGCTGATCATGATCTTCGGCGCGGTCATGCCGGCCTTCGTGGGGCTGGCCAACTGGATGGTGCCGCTGCAGGTCGGCGCGCCGGACATGGCGCTGCCGCGGCTCAACAACTGGAGCTTCTGGATCCTGCCCTTCGCCTTCTCGCTGCTGCTGATCACGCTGTTCCTGCCGGGCGGCGCGCCGGCCTCGGGCTGGACCATCTATCCGCCGCTGGTGCTGCAGACGGGCAACGCCTTCCCGTTCCTCATTTTCGCCATCCACCTGATGGGCCTCTCCTCCATCATGGGCGCGATCAACATCATCGTCACCATCATGAACATGCGCGCGCCGGGCATGGGCCTGCTGAAGATGCCGCTGTTCGTGTGGACCTGGCTGATCACCGCCTACCTCCTGATCCTGGTCATGCCGGTGCTGGCGGGCGCGGTGACGATGCTGCTGACCGACAAGTACTTCGGCACCTCGTTCTTCGCCGCGGGCGGCGGCGGCGACCCGGTGATGTTCCAGCACATCTTCTGGTTCTTCGGGCATCCCGAGGTCTACATCATGATCCTGCCGGCCTTCGGCATCATCTCGGAGATCATCCCGACCTTCTCCCGCAAGCCGCTGTTCGGCTACAGCGCCATGGTGTACGCCACGGCCAGCATCGCCTTCCTGTCGTTCATCGTGTGGGCCCACCACATGTTCACGGTCGGCATGCCGCTGGCCGGCCAGCTGTTCTTCATGTTCACCACCATGCTCATCGCGGTGCCGACGGGCGTGAAAGTGTTCAACTGGGTGGCGACCATGTGGCGCGGGGCCATGACCTTCGAGACGCCGATGCTGTTCGCGCTGGCCTTCGTGTTCCTGTTCACCATCGGCGGCTTCTCCGGCCTGATGCTGGCGATCGTGCCGGCCGACCTGCAATACCACGACTCCTACTTCGTGGTGGCGCATTTCCACTACGTGCTGGTGCCCGGCGCCATCTTCGCCATCATGGCGGGCGTGTACTACTGGCTGCCGAAATGGACCGGCTACATGTACAACGAGAAGATGGGCAAGCTGCACTTCTGGCTGACCGCCATCTCGGTGAACCTCACGTTCTTCCCGATGCACTTCGTCGGGCTGGCCGGCATGCCGCGCCGGATTCCCGACTACGCCACCCAGTTCTCCGACTTCAACGCGATGGCCTCGGTCGGCGCCTTCGTGTTCGGCTTCTCGCAGCTGCTGTTCGCCTGGAACATCTACCGCTGCGCCAAGGGCGGGCAGAAGGCCACGGCGGGCGTATGGGAGGGGTCGCACGGCCTCGAGTGGACGGTGCCGTCGCCCGCGCCGCTGCATACCTTCGACACGCCGCCGGTGGTCAAGTAGGCGAGGCCTGAATTGAACGAACAGGGCACACGGCAGACGAGGCGCGCCAGGGTGATCCGCAACGCGATCGTGCTGGCGCTGACCGCCGTCGCCATATACGCCGTGTTCATCCTGCTGGTGGCCGAGCGCGGCCCGGGAGCCGCGGGATGAACGGCGGCGGCGTGCGGATCATGGTGCTGAAGCTGGCGGGGCTGACGGTCGCGATGTTTGGCTTCGGTTTCCTGCTGGTGCCGATCTACGAGGTGTTCTGCGACATCACCGGCCTCGGCGGCCGCACCAGCGGCGAGGCGACGCAGGCCGTGGCGGTCGCGCCGGACACCTCGCGCAGCGTGCGCGTGGAGTTCGTCGCCGCGGTGAACGCCAACGGTCCGTGGGAGTTCCGCCCGGCGGTGCCCACCATGACCGTACATCCGGGCGAGATGTACACCACGACCTACTGGGCGCGGAACCTGCGGGACCTCGACGTCATCGGCCACGCGGTGCCCAGCGTGGCCCCCGGCTCGGCGGCGCGCTATTTCACCAAGACCGAATGTTTCTGCTTCACGGAGCAGCAGTTCGGGCCGAACGAGGGACGGGACATGCCCGTCATCTTCATCATCGACCCGGACCTGCCGGCGCACGTGGACACCGTCACGCTTTCATACACCTTCTTCGATCGGGCCGGCCTGGCCGCAGCGAACTGAGTTCGCCCGGCCGGCCGCAATAAAGAAAACAGCGGGGAATTCCGATGGATCAGTCTCAGCGCTATTACGTACCCCACGGCAGCTACTGGCCCATCGTGGGCGCGGTCGGCCTGTTCTTCATGATGCTCGGGGTGTCGTCCTGGCTGAACGGCGTCGGCCTGATGGGCTGGGTCGCCTGGCTCGGCGTGGCGACCGTGCTGGTGATGATCTGCGGCTGGTTCGCGACGGTCATCAACGAGAGCGAGGGCGGCATGTACAGCGGCCAGGTGGACCGCTCCTTCAGGATGGGCATGACCTGGTTCATCATCTCGGAAGTGATGTTCTTCGCGGCCTTCTTCGGCGCGCTGTTCTACGCGCGGCAGCTGGCGATTCCCTGGCTCGGTGGCGAGGGCAACAATTTCTTCACCCACCTGCTGCTATTCCCCGAGTTCCAGGCGGCCTGGCCGACCGGCGGCCCCGAAGCCTGGGGCGGCGACTTCGAGATCATGGGTGCGGGCGGCCTGCCGGCGCTCAATACCGCCATCCTGCTGACCAGCGGCGTCACCATCACGATCGCCCACCACGCCATCAAGGACGGCAACCGCTCGCTCACGGCCTGGGGCCTGTTCGGCACCATCGCGCTCGGCCTGCTGTTTCTCAGCCTGCAGGCCTACGAGTATGTGCATGCCTACCAGGACCTGAACCTGAGGCTCACCTCGGGCATTTACGGCAGCACCTTCTTCATGCTGACCGGCTTCCACGGCCTGCACGTCACGCTCGGCGCTATCATGCTGATCGTGATCTGGGTGCGCGTGCTGAAGGGGCATTTCACGCCGAAGCAGCACTTCGGCTTCGAGGGCGTGGCCTGGTACTGGCATTTCGTGGACGTGGTCTGGCTGGGCCTGTATATCTTCGTTTACTGGCTTTAGCCGGCAGGTTTCAGCGACACGGGCACGGGGCGCCCTGGCGACAGCGGCGCCCCGTCTCGTCAAGGAATAGACGATTCCCGGCCCTGGCGGAGCGGTTCGCCTTACAGCTGGCCGGGCTGGATCCATCCCATCGCGTAGGCGAGCAGCAGCACCACGAACATGGCCACCGACAGGCCGATGCGCCAGGTCAGCGCCTTGACCACCCGGCGGGAATCGTGGTCGTCCTTGAACAGGTAGACGAGCCCCGATGCGAGGCTCGCGAGAATGGCGACGAAGGCGACCAGTATCAGGAACTTGATTGCGCTCATGAAGGACTCCGGACAGGATGGCCAGTATAGCTGCCGAGACGCGTGTCGCCGCGTCCCGGAGGCCTGAAATGGCCGCCGCGCGACGCCGTTTCCGGCCCGGGGTACCCGCGACCATCTTCGCGGGCTTTTTCCTGCCCCTGCTGCTGGCGCTCGGGACCTGGCAGGTCGACCGGGCCGGCGAGAAGCAGGCACTGTTCGACGATTTCGCGGCCGGCGGCGAAGCCGTTGCGCTCGAGGCAAACTCCCGCGGCCTGGAAGAGTTGCGCCGCTACGCGCCGGTGCGCGCGACGGGCCGCTATCTCGCCGACCGGCAATTCCTGCTCGACAACATGGTGGCGGGCGGCCAGGCCGGCTACCGGGTGATCACGCCGTTGCTGATCGCCGAGGGCCACGCGGTGCTGGTCGACCGCGGCTGGCTGCCGCGCGATTTCTCGACGCCTGTGCCGCCGCCCATCGAAGTGGACGAGCAGCCGCGCACCGTGGCCGGGCGACTCGACCAGCTGCCGCGCCCGGGCATCGCGCTGGACACGCCGGCCGAGCCCGGCTGGCCGAAGGTCGTGCAGTTCCCCACGCTGGACGAACTGTCGGGCTGGCTGGAGCTGGAGCTCGTACCCGGGTTGCTGCTGCTCGACGCGGCCGCGCCGGACGGTTACCGGCGCGACTGGCGGCCGTCGGATTTCGGCCCGGAGCGCCACATCGGTTATGCCTTCCAGTGGTTTGCGCTCGCCGCGACCCTGGTAATCCTCTACCTCGCCTGGTCTTTCAGGAACTCGGACTGAACATGTCACAGCAAGGCAAACCAAAACGCGGCAACCTGCAGGCATGGGGCCTGTTCCTGCTGTTCTTCGGCCCGCTGGCGGTCGCCGTGTATCTCTACTACGACACCGGCTGGCGCCCCGGACACACCAGCAACCATGGTGAGTTGATCGTACCGGCCGTGCCGCTGCCCGAGGTCGAGTTGCCCCTGCCGGGCGGCGGCCGCACCGATGCGGATTTCCTGAGGCATCACTGGTCACTGGTCTATGTCGGCCGCGACGGTTGCGCCGAGCGCTGCCGCGACGCGCTGTACAACGGCCGGCAAATGCGGCTTGCGCTTGGCCGGCTGATGGATCGCGTGGAACGCGTCTACCTGTACGTCGGCGAGCCGCCGGCTGCAGGCTTCGTCGCCGCCGAGCACCCCGACCTGCTGGTCGCCGACGCGACGGGGCCCGAGGCCCTGCCGCTGCTCGAGGCGCTGGCTGGTCCGGCCGAGGGCTACTGGCTGATCGACCCGCTTGGCAACGCCATGATGCGCTATCCGGCGGACCAGGCGCCGCGCGGCATGCTGGAGGACCTCAAGCGCCTGCTCCGGCTGTCGAGAATCGGCTGATGGGTGTCCGTTACATCGCCTCGGGGTCGACTGCGCGGGCCGCATCCTCCACAATTCCACCGGCGTCGCGGATTGCGGCGCGCAAAGGACTCGCGGCGCCGCCGGCGCCGCCCGAAGGCAGATTCCACAAGGTGTCCTGGCGTGCAAACTGAAGCTCGAAAGCTGCCCGGAACGGGCCTCGGCGCCCGCCTCGGCGACTATTTCGAGCTGTGCAAGCCGAAGGTGGTCGGGCTGATCGTGTTCACGGCCGTAGTCGGCATGTTCCTGGCGGTGCCCGGCCTGGTGCCCCTCGACAAGCTGCTGTTCGGCACGCTCGGAATCGGCCTGGCGGCCTCCTCGGCCGCGGCGATCAACCACGTGCTCGATGCGCGCATCGACGCCGTCATGCGGCGCACCCGTCGCCGCCCGCTGCCGACCGGCCACCTCAGGGAAATCGAGGCGCTGACGTTCGCGGTGCTGCTGGGGCTGGTCTCGATGCTCATCCTCTGGCTGCTGGTCAATCCGCTCACCGCCGGGCTGACGTTCTTCAGCCTGATCGGCTACGCCATCGTCTATACCGTGTTCCTCAAGCGCGCCACACCGCAGAACATCGTCATCGGCGGCGCCGCGGGCGCCGCGCCGCCGGTGCTCGGCTGGGTGGCCATCACCGGCGAGGTGCATGCCCACGCATTGCTGCTGTTCCTGATTGTGTTCACCTGGACGCCGCCGCATTTCTGGGCGCTGGCAATCGCACGCAAGGACGAATACGCCGAAGTGAACATCCCGATGATGCCGGTGACGCACGGCATCGAGTTCACGCGCCTGCAGATCCTGCTGTACACGATCCTGTTGTGCCTGGTGAGCCTGCTGCCCTGGCTCACCGGCATGAGCGGCTTACTGTACCTCGCCGGTGCGATCGGCTTCGGCGGCGGTTTCCTGTACTACGCCATCGCCATGATGCGCTCCGACCGCCCGGAGCTCCCCATGAAGACCTTCGCTTACTCGATCACCTATCTCATGGGCATCTTCTCGTTCCTGCTCGCCGACCACTACGTGCCGCTGGTGCTCGGCTGAGGCCGGCATGATCAAGCGCTACCTGCCGCTGCTGTTCGTGCTGCTGGTGGTCATCGCCACCGTGGTCGTATTCCTCGCATATCGCGATCCGGAGCCGACGCCGTCCGCCCCGGCCGACGGCCAGCCGGCGGACGCGGAAGACCGGGGCGGCGCGACCGGCGCCGACGGGGTGCGGGAATTCCGGGTCGAGTCCGAGGAGGAGTACCAGCGGACGCTCGAGGCGCTGGGCACCGGCAACGACGAGATCGAGGCCTGGGCGCGCAGCCGCGGGTTTCCTCCGGCCACCTACACGAGCTCCGCCGGGATGCCGCTGGAGCGCAACTACAATCGCGAAAAGGACGGCCGGCTGCTGGAACTGGCGGAAGGCGGAGACCGCTGGGCGATGCAAGTGCTGGCACAACGGATCGGCCCGGAGATGCCGCTCGAAGCCATCGACTGGTACCGCAGGGCGGTGCTGCACGGCTCCGCGTACGCGGCTTACAGGCTCGGCAATTTCTACCACGATGTCGCTCGCTGGATCGCCGTCAACCACGACGACCGCGATGAAGTGCTCGAAATCGCCCGGCGCGAGGACCCGCTGGCCTACAGTGCGCTCGGCTGGTTGCTGGTGGCGGAGTACGAGGCCGGCCTGCCGCCGGGGGCCATGTCCGCGACCCTGGCCGGATTCCAGGCGCCCGCCGAGGGCATCACCCAGTCCTGCATACGCGCCGCCGGCTTACTCGCCGAGATCAAGGCGGAACGCGAGGCGCTCGGCATCCAGGTGCCGGACGGCAAGCCGCCGCTGGTCATCGAGTTGCCGGCCGAGGAAATTGCGGGCTACTGCCCGCCCGACGTGTTCCCACGCGCCGACTTCTCGGGCTGCGAGACCATCCGCCTGGTCGGCGACGCCGGCGCCGTGACCGGCCATCGCTGCCGCTGACAAAACCGGGGTCAGACACCGGTTTCCGGTCGACCGCGGGCGCGCGGGGGCCTTCGGTTCCAGTCGACCGCGGGCGCGCGGCGCCATAGGCCGGCCTGCGCTCGGACAAGGAAAAACTCGCTCGGCCGGCCTATGACACCCCACGCCCGCTGCCGGGATTACATGGCTGGCGGCGACGGTTGCCCGGCCTGGCCGCGCTGCCTGCGGCCGCGGCCGGCTGCTGAGTCGGCGCTACAACCCCGATCGCCAGCGACCACGCTGGGTCAGTCCGCGCCGGCAACGCCGATCGCCAGCGTGGCCATCGTCAGCGGTGCCGCGAAGGCAAGGCTCCGCCCTTGTCGGCACGACAGCGGGACCGGGGTGTCACAGGCGCGCTGAGTGAGCTTGTATCT
>DAOMOU010000055.1:0-10745 GCA_035444525.1 Gammaproteobacteria bacterium
ACCTCGCCGCGGTAGCCCGCCTCGATCGGCCGGATCGCCCAGCGTTGCCTGATGCGCTCGACCAGCTCCGCCGAGGGCACCAGCTCCTTTTCGTTCCATTTGTTGAGCGTGCCGACGTCCATGTACTCGATGAAGCGCAGCACGACGCCAGTGTGACGGAACCGCTCCAGCAGCGCATAGATGCCGCGTTCATTGATGCCGCGCTGGACGACCGTGTTGACCTTGACCGGCGTGAGGCCGGCCTCGACGGCGGCATCGATGCCCTCCAGGACGCGCTCCGGGGTTCCCCGCCCGCCGCTCATGCGGCGGAAGGTCGCCTCGTCGAGGGCATCGAGGCTGACGGTCACCCGATCGAGCCCGGCACCCTTCAGCGCGGCGGCATGCTGCGCCAGCAGGATGCCGTTGGTGGTCAGGGCGAGGTCTTCGACGCCGTCGATCAGGCTCAGTTCGCCGATCAGGTCGACCAGGCCGGGCCGCAGCAGCGGCTCGCCGCCGGTGAGCCGGAGCTTGGTGACGCCGCGTTCCACGAACAGGCGTGCCAGCCGGGTGATCTCGCCGAAGGACAAACGCTCGTCGGCATGGAGGAACTGGAAGTCCCGGTGGTACTGATTTTCCGGCATGCAGTAAGGGCAGCGGAAATTGCACCGGTCCATCACCGAGATGCGGAGATCCTTGAGTGGACGCCCGCGCCGGTCATCAAGGCCGAGCGAGTCGGTCTGCGTGCCCTGCGGCGTACTGGCCGTCTGCTTCACTACCCTCCTCCCCCGGAATCATGATTATCGGCAAATTATCGCATGGCCCCCAAGCAGGATGCCACCAGACGCTGGCGCGCTGGATGCTGCGTCGCGCAATCATCCCGGACAATCCTCAATGCAAGAAAAAGGGCGCCCTCTCGGGCGCCCTCGCGGTTCGATCAACAGCGCTGCCCCAGGCTCACTCCTCGGTCTTGTCTTTCACGAAGTGATAGCGGAAACCCAGCAGAAACACGTCGACGTCGTAATCGAGCGTCTGCGCGCCGAAAGTCAGCACGCTGGCGATGGTCGCCGGGCCGACGCCGTCCTTCGACCAGTCATCCGCCGAGAACTTTTCGCGTCGCCAGCCGGCGTTCAGCGTCCAACGCGGGTTCAGGTGGTAGTCGGCCGTCAGTTGGGTCCCGGTGAGCCGGGAGCGCAGCGACGGGAACGCGCCGCCGGCGACTCCCAGCGGGTTCTCGATCGAGATGTCCCCGCGCGTGTCCGCTTCGCTCCAGTCCGCCGTCAGGTCCAGCTTGCCATCCATCAGGCCAGGCAGGCTGAACACCACGCCGAGCACGTCGTGGCGATCATTGGTGCGGCCTCGCCAGTTCGGTCCCGCTAGGTTCGGCGCGAGGAAGCTGGCCGCCCCGACCATGTCGGAATCGTAGTTCTCCCGGCTGAAATAGGCCGTCATCACCAACGACTTCCACAGCTGCACGCTGGCGTCGGCGCTGAACTGGTCGTAATCGGAAGCCACCAGCCCGACGATGCTGTCGTCGTACCGGTCCCGGGCGTCCTCGTAGCGCATCGAGATGCTGCCGCGCGCCCCCGGCACGACGTCGAGCTGCACCTGCAACAGGTCGCGGTCGCGATCCGTCAGGTAGTACTTGCGCAGCAGCGGGTTCTGCTCCGCCCCCGCCCCGGTGGTGGGCAACTGCTGGTAGTCGGAGGCATCGCGCGATGCGCTCTCCGCCTTGACGCTGAGCGCCAGCGCGCTGGCCGGGCGGAAGCGCACGCGCGCCCATACGCTGTCGTCCTCGGTGCGCGCGACGTTCTGGTAGTCGCGCTTGCGGATCTTGCGGTCGACGCCCGCGGCGCCCGCAATCATCTCGTTGAAACGGTAATCCGCCGCCAGCGACCAGTCGGTGTTCTCGAAGCTGTAGGCCGGATTGCGGAACGGCAGCGTCGGGAAGGAATCGGCCTGCACCGCGGCCCAGTCATACTGCCCCGACTTGTTGTCCCGTTCCGTGTAACGGTATTCGCCGGTAACCCGCAGCCGCTCCATGGGCCGCGCGGTCAGCCGGAGGTTGGCGGCGGTCGTGTCCACCCGTCCGTCGAACTTGTCCAGCGGTAGCGGCTGGATCGCGATCGCCGGATTGATGGTGTAAGCGAGCAGGGTGTCGGTTTGTTCCATCCGGCCGAAGGCGTAGCTGGCGTTCAGCGTCGTGTCCCAGGTGTCGAAACGGTAAGCCCCGGACAGCTGGCCCTGGTGATAGCGGTTGTCGGGGGCCAACGCCGAGCGACCGCTGTCGGCCCCGTTGAAGGGATTCTGCCAGGTCAGCCAGAGGTCCTTGTTGCTGAAGAAGGAGCCGTAATAACCGGCCCGGACGTTCCAGCCGTCGCCCGTGTAGATGAGCGCCGCGTCGACCTGGTCGGTCTGGTAATCCAGCGGCTTGACCAGGTCCTCGGCCGTGCCGAGGAAGTTGCCCCACGTCAGGCCCCGACCCCGCTTGGTCTGCTGCGTCCAGTCAGCCTCGTAGCGCAGGCGCTCCGATTGGACGAACTCCAGCCCGAGCCCCGCGGTCTTCCGATCCCATCCCAGCGTGAAATCCCGCAGGCTGGCATCGAGCGCGGACATGTCGCTGGTGAAATTGCCGCGCACCCAGCCGGTCGGGAGCACGAGCGAATCGCTGCCGAGGCCGCTGTAAACCGTGCGCCCGGAGTCGTCGAGCCGCCGGGGAATTTCGTCCCAGGTCAGGTCTACCACCCAGCTTCCCTGCCGTCCGGCGCTCAGCTCGATCAGGCGTGAATCCAGCCCGAGGTCGCGCGCGTACAGTGACACGGCATAGCCGCCGTCGGCGCGGTACTGGATGTCCGCGTCGGCGTTGACGTAAGTGCCCTTCTCGTCCAGCCCTGTGTAGTTGCCGAAACGCGCGGAGTCGTCCGAGACGTTCAGCACGGAGGCGTCCGCGCTACCGCTCACGCCCTTCTCCGGGAACGGACAGAAACGGCATTGCCACTGTTCGAAGTCCGGCATCTCCTGCGCCATTACGGCAGGCCCCGCCGCGGTCCCGGCGCCCAGCAGCGCCGCCACGATGACCTTGAGGGTACGGTTTCCGTTCATTTCATGCGCCTCCTGCGACGCTCAGCGCATCAACGCCTTGCCGGACGGGTGATTCGAGCCGTGCACCTGGGTGTGGCAGCTCAGGCAGCTGCCAGCGAGCACGAACGGCGAGGCCGTTCCGCCGGCGAGCGAACCGCTGTCATAGGGCACGGACGGATGCCCGCTCGGGGTGTGGCACGACTGGCACAGCAACGGGGCGCGCCGCGTCAGCATGGAAGCATGCACGGCGCCGTGGGGGTCGTGACAGATGCTGCAGTCTTCGGCCACCGGCGCGTGCTCCCAGACCAGCGGGCCGCGTTTCTCGGCATGGCAGCTGAAGCAGGTCTCGTTGAGGGTGGCGCGGACCAGCAACTTCTCGGTGTTGGTGCCGTGCGGATTGTGGCAATCGGTGCAGCCCAGCTGGCCCTGGCGGACCGGATGGGCCGAGGGCTTCAGGAAGTCGCTCCGGACCTCGGCGTGGCAGGCGTAGCAGGCCTCGCTCTGGGTGCGCGCGTCGAGCATGGCGTCCTTCGGCGTATGCAGCGTGTGGCAGTCGGCGCAGGCTACGTTGTTGACGTCATGCACGTTGCCCGCCCACTGCTGACCGACGTGGCCGTCGTGGCACGCCAGGCACATCGCGTTCTGTTGCGGAACCGGCGTCCACGCGTCCGAGCCGAAATTGATGATCGGCGGACGCGGCTGGCCGCGCGGCACCCGACCGCCGTGCGTCGCCCCCGGCCCGTGGCAGGCCTCGCACTGCAGCTGCTGCTCGCCGAACGGCGAACGGGCGTCGTGCGGATTGCCGTGCGGCGTCTGGAACAGCCCCATCAATGGCGGCTCCCAGTCGCTGTGACAGCCGATGCAGCCGTCTGCGCCGCGCCGGCTGTAGCTCGGGGCCTCGTCCTGTGCCCGTGCGAAGTCGGCTACGCCGAGCAGCAACAGGGCGATTGAAACAAAGCACGCTCTCAACAGCATCTTGCGTCCCTTCCGGTAAGCCGCGACCTCCCGCCCGGTGATCGGCCGGGGGGCCCGGAAATGAATCAAAGCAGCCCGTGCAGCACGCCGACGTCGAACGGAGCGCCCTGGCCATGACATACGCCACAGGTCTCGAGGTAAGTCGAGGTGGCGTGCGATTCGAGCATTTCCTTGGTGACGCTGGTGTCCGTCGGGTCCGGCAGGTAGCCGCCACTGAGCTCGATATGGATCTTCACCAACTCCGGGGGAGAACTCGAACTTGCCTGGTGACAGGCCCAGCAGGCCGCCGCCGTCGGCGTCATCGCCACGTCGTCACGCCAGTCGGAACGATCGGCGCCGGTGTTGATGGTCACCGAGCGCGCCGTGGGCGGGGTCGGGTAGTAGGTGCCCGGAGCGTGACATGCCAGGCAGTTGCCGGGGCTTTGCGGGTAACCGACCTCGCGATAGTCGTGGGCCGTGTTGCCGAAGCCGTAGACCACGGTCTGCGCTGCGTGGATCGCGTGGATCATGTAGCGCATGTCGACGCTCTCCTCGCCCTTGCCGTCCAGCGGCGAAGGCGCGGCCCAGCTGAAGCCCTCACGCCGCCGGATGTCGGTGGCGTCCGGGTTGTGGCAGGTGGCGCAGAGTTGCACGTTGTCGGCGCGGTTGTTGCCGTGGAGCGCGAGCGACTCGTGGCACGCGTTGCAGCTGTCGATGGCTACGATTTCGCGCCGCGGCGCGCCGGCGAATGCGACGTCGCCCTTGACCGGAATGTTGGTCAGCACGCCGGTCGACACCAGCGCCACCGAGGGGCGGCCCTCGAGCGCAACCGCCACGCCGCCGGTGGCTGCCGCCGGCAAGGGCTCGGGCGCCGTGACCGTGTAACTGCCGTCGGCATTGCGCGTCGCGTTGGCCTTGAGGAAGGCGAGGTTCAAGGCGAATGGCTGCGCGGGCGCGCCGCTGGCCGGGCCGGCGCTGCCGCTGCCCTCGTTCGAGTAGTCGCCGGTGTTCCAGGCGATATTGAGCGTCAGACTTGCGGCGCCCTGGTTGAACGGCGCATCGCTGTTGATGTCGTAACGCGTGCCCGCCGCGGGGTTATTGACCGCGAACGTAATCACCGGCCGTTCGCCGGGCGCCGTGTCGCTGACCTCGACGACTTCGTAGGCGAACTGCTCGCGCCCGATCTGCACGGCTTCCCTGGCGCCGCGCAGGTGGTTGTCGGCATTTGCCCCGGCCGGACCGCCCGGCGCGTGGCAGCTGACGCAAGTGCCGTCCACCGCCGCGCCGAAGCTGTGCTGGTAGGCATATGAGGAGCGGCCCGTGACCGCGTCGGGCGTGCCGACCAAAAGCCCGTCGGCGTGGCAGCCGCCGCACGAGGATGCCGTCGCGGTCGCGTTCCAGGTGTCGCCGAGCGGCGTCACGTCGCTGGCCTCGTGACAGGTCTCGCAGAACAGCGGCGACTGCGGATAGGTCACGTGCGAATAGTCGTGCGGCGTGCCGCCGAAACCGTAGATTACGTAGGGGGCGGCGCGCAACGCGCCCATGTGGATGGCATGGGTCATGTACACCATGTCCAGCGAGTTGCCGGAATCCGGGTCGACCGTGCCCGGATTGTGGCAGGTCACGCAGTATTCCACCGTGACGCGCGGCCCGCCGTGAAACTCGAGCCGCTCGTGGCAGTTGGCGCAGTTGGCGTTGTCCGCAATCGTTCTTGCCAGCGGCACCGCGGCGCCGGTGGCCGGGATGAAGTCGTAGACCGGGTTGTCGGGGAAGATTCTGTTGGCCGGCGCCTGCAGGCGGATTTCCAGCCCGACGCGATGGACCACGCTCGGCTCGTAGCTCACCGGCACCGGGCTGGTGACGTTCGCCGGGTTGGTGGCGAAAGTGTAGCGATAGCGGCCCTCACCCAGTTCCTCGAGCGTGCCGGCCGCGCCGGACTCGGTATTGGCCTGCACGGCCTGCGGCAGCACTTGGGGCGTCGTCGCGCCCGCCGTCTGCACCCGGTTGATGTAACTGACCCATTGCTCGCCGCTGCTGCCGGCCGACAGCTTGGCCAGCGTGAAGCCGAGCGTGTTGGGGGCGAGCCCGAGGATCCGGATGCCCGTCTCGCTGAACAGCGTAAACTCGACCACCGGCGTAGTGCTCATGGCGACCGAGTCGATCCGCGCCACGATGCGCCCGAGCGCCGCCACCTGTGCCGCGTTGAGCGTGCTGCCGTTGCCGATGAGGATGGCGCCCGAGTCACCGACGGGCCCGGTGGGGCCGGTCGGACCGGTGGGGCCTGCGGGTCCGGCGGGGCCGTCACTGCCGCTGCAACCCGCCAGTGCGAGGGAAAGCAAGCCGAGTGCAGCCAGTGCGCCCGCGCCCGAGAAACGTCCGTTCTTACCGGTCATTGATGGTATCCCCAATCCGCAACATTGGACCCAGGCGCCGCCCAGGGCGCGGCAACTCGCGGAATTTCTTCAAGTTGACCCAAGCATTTCAGTGGAGATGGGCGCAATTCAGTATCAGGGCTTATACCTAACTCCGCGCAATTTATGCATTCCAGATGAATAAATCCAGGCATGGCAGGGAAATTGTGCGCTGCGGCAGCCAGCGTATGGGCCTCGTCCAGGCGAGAGGGGCCCTGCTGAACCGGCCGCTTCCGCGCGGGGCGACCCGACGCCCGGCTCAGCCGAACAGGCCCTCGAGGTGGGCGCGAAACTCCGCACCGAGCTCCGGATGCTTCAAGCCGTAATGGACGGTGGCCTCCAGGTAGCCGAGCTTGCTGCCGCAGTCGAATCGCCGGCCCTCAAACTCGAAGCCGTAGACCGCTTCCTCACGGAGCAGGCGGGCGATTGCGTCGGTGAGCTGGATTTCGCCGCCGGCGCCGGCGCGGGTGTCTTCCAGCAACGCGAATATCCGCGGCGTCAGGATGTAGCGGCCCACGACGGCGAGATTGGACGGTGCCGCCTCGGGACGGGGCTTCTCGACGATGCCGCGCAGGCGCCGCAGCCCGGCCTGTGCCTGCTCCCCGTCAATGATGCCGTACTGGCGGGTCTGGTCGGGGGGCACCTCCTCCACGCCCAGCACGCTGCCACCCGTGGCGTCGAACACCCGGGCCATCTGGCCGAGACAGGCCTCCTGGGCGTCGATGAGGTCGTCCGCCAGGTGCACGAAGAACGGTTGCTCGCCCACCACCGGGCGAGCGCAGAGCACGGCGTGGCCCAGCCCCAGCGGCTCGCCCTGCCGGACATAGATGCAATTCACGTGCGGCGGCACGATGTTGCGCACCATGTCACGGAGCGCTTCCTTGTCCTTGCTGGCGAGCAGCTGCTCGAGCTCGGGCTCGACGTCGAAGTGGTCCTCGATCGCCCGCTTCGCCCGCCCGGTGATGAAAACCAGGTTGACCGCGCCCGCCGCGATCGCCTCTTCCACCGCGTACTGGATCAGCGGCTTGTCCACCACCGGCAGCATTTCCTTGGGGCTGGCCTTGGTGGCGGGGAGGAAGCGCGTTCCCTTGCCGGCCACCGGGAATACGGCGTAGCGAATGGTGCTGCTCAAGGCGCGCCTCCTGCATGTGCGGTTCCGTGGACCGCGGCGATGCTGGCACATCCCGGCAGGCACGCGCAACGCCACGGGCGGCGGCCGGTTGCGGGCCGCCGCCCGCGTGTCGCGTCATTCGTCCTCGGCCTGCTCGCCCACCGTGAGTATCGCGCGGTTGTCCTCCAGCACGCGCTCCCCGATGCCCTGGACCAGGACAATGTCCTCCGGTGACCGGAACGGCCCATTGGCGTCGCGCCAGGCGACGATCGCCTCGGCGCGGGCCGGCCCGACGCCCTTGAGCTCGCGCGCCAGCGTCGCCGCATCGGCCGTGTTGATGTCCACCGGTCCGGCCCAAGCCATGACCGGCAGCAATGCCAGTATGGCCAGCAATGTCTTCGCGATTCGAATCATTTCATGCTCCCTTGTGACGAAGATGCGCGGCCGGATCGGCCGCAGCGCCAATCGTCCGTCCTGCAGGGGCCGGCGAGGAGGTGGAAAAATCAGCGCTTGCGCACGGATTCGGGGGGAACCACCCGCGGGTCGAGCATCGCCTCGAACCGGAATCGGGTGACCGGCCGGGTGGTGTCCCAGCTGCGGCAGCTCGGACATTGCCAGTACAGGGCATTGCCGGAGAAGCCGCAGACGTTGCAGCGGTAGCGAGGGCTCGATTTGGCAATCCGGCGCATGGCACGGCTGATGCGCCGGATCGCGGCTTCCTTGCCCCCCTCGCTCTCGAGGGTCGGCCGCAAGGTCTCGAGGATTTCGGTCAGGATCGGATTGCCGCTCACGAAGTCGGCAATACACTGTTGCGTCACCTGGTCGTCGAAGGTGCCGTCCGTGATGGCGGCAAAGGCCACGCCGGGCCGCCATTCGGGGTGCCTCGCCAGGGCCTCGCCCAGCCAGCGCTCGAACGCGTCACGCTTGCCGAGCTCCATGTAGCTCAGGCGCAGCGCCGGCAGGACGTCGGCGAGAAAGCCGCCGTCACGCTCCAGGGCCTGTTCGTAGAGCCTGACCGCGAGGCGGTGATCACCCTCGCGCTGCGCCACGGCCGCGCGCATCATGGCCCCGCGCACCCCGTCGCGATCGGCCCCCTGGGCGCGCTTCAGCCAGTGCCGGGCCGCCAGCATGTCGCCACGATTGAAGGCCTCCTGCGCCAGTTCGCAGCAGTAATGCGCCACCACGGTCCCGTTCGCGTCGCGCGCACTCGACACCAGCTGGTCCATGGCGGCGATGGCCTTCTCCCAGTCCCGCTGCAGCTCGTACAGGCGCACCAGCCCTCGCAGCCCCTGCTCCCGCTGCGCCGTACCGCGTGCCACCTGGGCGTAAACCTGCTCGGCCCGATCGAACAGCCCGGCCTTGAAGTAATCCTCCGCCAGCTCGTTCAGGGCGCGCGCCCGGGCCTCGCGAGGCAGGTCCGGGCGGGCCACCAGGTTCTGGTGCACCTTGATGGCGCGCTCCGTCTCGCCGCGCCGCCGGAACAGCGCGCCGAGCGCGAAGTGGGTATCGACGGTGTCCGCGTCCATGTCCACCATGCGGATGAACACTTCCAGGGCCTTGTCGGGCTCCTCGTTGAGCAGGTAGTTCAGGCCCTGGAAGTACTCCGCGCTGACCTGCCGGGGGCGGCCCGGGCCGGCGCGGGTACCCGTGCGCCGCGCGAAGTACCAGCCGAGGCCCGCCGCCGCGGCGAACAGCAGCAGCAACAGGAGCGTGTCAGCTACGCTCATCCTGCCCCGCAAATCCACCGGCCGAAGCCCGCTTCAACTCACCGCGCAGGCGGCGCCGATCCGCCGCCAGGCGAGCGGCCCAGCCGAACAGGGACAGCACGCCGAGCAGCCAGCCGAGGGCCAGGGCGGCGACGAAGGCCAGCCCCAGGGGCGCCTTGAGCGCTGCGAAACCGAGGTCGAGGTTGATTTCGCCCGGATTGAGCGAAGTGAAGAAGGCCGACAGCGCGAGCGCGGTAAGGAAGATGACCGCCGTGAAAATCCGCTTGACCATGATGATCCTGCCAACAGCGCGCCGCGGCGCGATTCAGCGCGGATTGTATCAGCGAGAACGGGCCCGGGTGGCCCTGCGGCCGTCAGGCCTTGATGGGATGGTCGCGCCCCTCGTTGACCCGCTCGCGCAGGTCCTTGCCGGGCTTGAAGTGCGGAACGTACTTCCCGGACAGCGCCACCGCTTCGCCCGTCTTCGGGTTGCGGCCGATGCGCGGCGGGCGGAAGTGCAGGGAGAAACTGCCGAAACCGCGAATCTCGATGCGCTCGCCGCTGGCCAGGCTGTTGCTCATGACCTCGATCAGGTACTTGACCGCCAGTTCGACGTCCTTGGCGTTCAAGTGGCTCTGGCGACGGGCAATTGCCTCGATCAGTTCAGACTTTGTCATGTTCTTGTTCCGTCAGCGGCCCCAAACCGATGTTCCCCGCAGCGCCGGAAACGGCGGGCCGCCAGCCGGCGGCCCGCCTCCGGTGTCCTCAGGAATTCTCCTGGCTCGAGATCTGCTCCTTGAGCAGGTCGCCGAGACTCGTCCCGGTAGTCGTGTCCGACTTCTTGTAGCTCTGCATGGCCTCGGCCTCTTCCCAGACTTCCTTGGCCTTGATGGACAGCGAAATCTGCCGGCTCTTCCGATCCAGGCCGATGAACCTGGCCTCGATCTCCTCGCCCTGCTTGAGCACCGCACGCGCATCCTCGACCCGCTCACGGGAAAGCTCGGAAGCCCGCAGGTAGCCCTCGAGGCCGCCCACGTCGACGATCGCGCCCTTGGCATCGACCTCGGTGACCACACCCTTGACGATGCTGCCCTTCGGGTTCTCCGCCAGCCAGGCCGACATCGGGTCGCGATCCATCTGCTTCACGCCGAGGGAAATGCGCTCGCGCTCCGGGTCGATCGACAGCACCACGGCTTCGACCTCCTCACCCTTGCGGTAATTGCGGACCGCTTCCTCGCCCGGCAGGTCCCAGGAAAGGTCGGAGAGGTGCACCAGTCCGTCGATGCCGCCGTCCAGCCCGATGAAGATGCCGAAATCGGTGATCGACTTGATGACGCCCTTGACCCGGTCACCCTTGTTGAAGCTCGTGGCGAATTCGTTCCAGGGGTTCGGCATGCACTGCTTGATACCGAGGGACACGCGACGGCGCTCCTCGTCGATCTCCAGCACCATGACCTCGATCTCGTCGCCGATCTGCACGATCTTGGACGGGTTGACGTTCTTGTT